>NZ_JBHXCQ010000003.1:66350-248659 GCF_042726295.1 Oerskovia sp. NPDC060338 | reverse complement strand
GAGCAGCTCGGTAGCTCGCTGGGCTCATAACCCAGAGGTCGCAGGTTCAAATCCTGCCCCCGCTACACAGGAAGGCCCGGTTCAGCAGAAATGCTGCACCGGGCCTTCGTCATTTCCTCGGCCGTGAGGGGCCCGCTCCGACGGACCGTCGGGCAGGCCGGGTTCCGGCTCGTGAACGGATCCGCCTCACCGCGGTCCCGCTGTCCGGTCCGGCGTCTCGGCGGCTGGAGGGCATCCTCCGTGGTGTGACGTGGCCGACAGGGAATCGAGTAGGAGTCCCGGCAGATGATCCCGTAGAGTGGTGTTCACCGACGCGGGGTGGAGCAGCTCGGTAGCTCGCTGGGCTCATAACCCAGAGGTCGCAGGTTCAAATCCTGCCCCCGCTACACAGGAAGGCCCGGTTCAGCAGAAATGCTGGACCGGGCCTTCGTCATTCCCCGTGCGCAACCGTGTCGTGCCGACCGCTCTGCGGGCCCCGCGCGTCCGTCGTCGCGGCCTCGGCTACCCGCCAGGCGCCGACCCACCAGCCGCCGGTCCGCCCGCTACGGGCGCCAGCGGGACAGCCCAGAACGCACCTCGGGCGCGGACCGCTGCACGCGGTCCGCGCCCGAGGCGCGACGAGGACGCGACGTGTCAGTCGGCGAGCGTGAAGCCGGTCGTCCACTGGGTCGCGCCCGAGCCGGCCAGCGTCATCTGGACGAAGCCGAGGGCCTCGAGCTCGCGAGCGCGCTTGAGCGAGCCGGCGTCGACGCCCTTGAGGCCGCCCGCACGGACCAGCTCGACGAGCGTGCTCTTGGCGTCGTTGTCGTCGCCCGCGACGAGGACGGTCGCGGTCTGGTCGGCGACCTGTCCGCTCGCGAGGGTCGAGGCGAAGTTGGTGTTGAACGCCTTGAGGACCTTGGCCGTCGGGGCGAGCGCGGCGATCTCGGCGGCGGCCGAGGAGTCGGCGGGCACCACGAGCGCGTCGAACGTCGCGAAGTCGACGGGGTTGGTCGGGTCGACGAGGACCTTGCCGTCGAGGCGGCCCGCGTACTGCGCGAGGACCTCGGGCACGGCGGGGAAGGGGAGGGCGAGGACCACGAGCTCGCCCGTGATCTCGTCGCCCACGACGCCCGAGGTGAACGACGCGCCCGAGCCGAGTGCTGCGGCCTTCTCGGCGTCGCGCGCCAGGACCTGGACCTGCGCGCCGGCGTCGAGGCCGATGCGCGCCACGCCTGCTGCGATGTTCCCTGCGCCGATGATCGTGATGCTGGTCATGTAGTCCTCCGGGGCTGCGACGCCGACCGGGGCCGACGCGATTGGTTGTTGATACAACTAACGTAGACCCGCTTAGTTGTCGTGTCAACCATTGCCGCTAGACTGGTCCCATGACCGACGACGTGCGATGGCTCTCCCCCCGCGAGCTGCGGACCTGGATGCGCCTCCAGGCCGTCTCCGAACTCCTCCCGGGCGTGCTCGACGCCCAGCTCCAGCGCGACGCGCAGCTGACCCACTTCGAGTACCTCGTGCTCGCGATGCTCTCGGAGGCCGACGACCACACGCTGCGCATGACGGACCTCGCGCTCAAGACCAACGCGACGCTCCCTCGCCTGTCCCACGTGGTGAAGCGGCTCGAGGGGCGCGGCTACGTCGAGCGCGTCCCGTGCCCGACCGACAAGCGGGCGACGCTCGCGGTCCTGACCGACGCCGGGTGGGACAAGGTCGTCGCGACGGCCCCGGGCCACGTCGACACCGTGCGCGAGCACATCATCGACCGCCTCACCCCCGAGCAGGTCGAGCAGCTCGACGGGATCGCCCGGGCGATCCTCGAGTCCCTCGACACCGAGGGCCGGCTCGACGCGCTCCACCTCCCCGAGGACTAGCGCGGTGTGACGCGACCCACCGTCTCACCGGACGTCCCGCCTATGTCTCACCGCGTGGGACCGGCGTAGAGTCGTCCTCCGGCGAGTCCCGGCAGCACGCGTCACCCGCGGCGGCCCGGTACCGCCTCGTCACCCTCCTGACCCCGGAAGGTCCTCATGCGCCGCCTGAACGCCGTGCTGCCCGTCGCAGCCGTCTCGACCGCCCTGCTCCTCGCGGGCTGCTCGTCCGACACGTCGACCGACGCCGGGTCGTCCGGCGCCGCGACGCCCACGTGCGAGCCGGGCGCCCTGCCCACGCACACCGACGGCAAGCTGACCGTCGCCGCGGGCGAGGCGTACTCGCCCTGGTACATCGGCGAGCACGACAGCGGCGAGGGCTTCGAGTCCGCGCTCGTCTACGAGGTCGCCGACCAGCTCGGGTACGCCGAGGAAGACGTCGAGTGGGAGCTCGTGACGTTCGAGCAGATCGTCAGCCCCAGCATCAAGACCTTCGACTTCGCCGCGTGGCAGACGTCCATCTCGGACGAGCGGCGCAAGGCCGTCGACTTCTCGAGCCCCTACCTCACGACACGCCAGGGCGTGATCGTCCAGGAGGCCGGCCCGTACGCCTCGGCCACGACGCTCGACGAGCTCAAGGACCTGCGCATCGGCGTCACGGCCGCCCAGACGAGCCTCACGCTCGCCAAGGCCGCGTTCGGCGACGACGCGAACCTCGTGCCGTTCAACGGTGCGGGCGACGGCATGACGGCCCTGCAGTCGGGCACGATCGACGTCATGATCATGGACGTCGACCAGGGCGTCGCGGCCTCGACCGAGTACTTCCCGGACTCCGTGGTCGTCGGGACGCTGCCGTACCAGGGCACGGTCGAGCAGTACGGTCTGGTCCTCGACCTCAACTCGACCCTCACCGAGTGCGTCTCGGCCGCGGTCGACGCGCTCGAGGCCGACGGCACGCTCGCCGAGCTGCGCACGACGTGGCTCAAGTCGGACGACATCCCCGAGCTGGGCTGAGATGAGCGAGGGCGCGTCGGGCGCCGCGCCGCAGGACGGCTCCGTGCCCGACGACGGCGCTCGCCCCGCGAGCGCGGGCTGGACCCCGTCGCCCCTCGCCCGGGCGAGGGACTCCTACCGACGTGCGCGCCGCCGTCGGGCCGCGTGGGTGTCCGTCCTCTCGACCGTGGTCGTGGTCGCGGTCCTGTACGCCGTGGTGACCACGGCCCCCGGTTGGGAGCGCACGCGCGACGCGTTCTTCTCCCCGCAGAGCGCCTGGGACTCGCTGCCCGCGATCGCCGAGGGGCTGTGGCTCAACCTGCGGGTGTGGGTCGTGGCGTCGGTCGTCGGGATGGTGCTCGGCATGGCGCTCGCCGTGATCCGCACGAGCCGCATCCCGGCCCTGTTCCCGCTGCGCGCCTTCGCGGTCGCGTACGTCGACGTGTTCCGCGGCGTGCCGCTGCTGCTGGTCCTGCTGCTCGTCGGGTTCGGCCTGCCGGCCCTGCGCCTGGAGTGGTTGCCGACGTCGGGGGCCTTCCTCGGCGCGCTCGCGATCATCCTCACGTACACCGCGTACCTGGCCGAGGTGTTCCGCGCCGGGATCGAGTCGGTGCACCCCTCGCAGGTCTCGGCCGCGCGCTCGCTCGGCCTCACGCGCGCGCAGACGACCCGCAGGGTCGTGCTGCCCCAGGCAGTGCGGCACGTGACCGCGCCGCTCGCGAGCAACCTCGTCTCGCTCCAGAAGGACTCGGGGCTCATCTCGATCCTGGGCGCGGTGGACGCGATCCGGGCCGCGCAGATCGCGGCGTCGGGCAGCTACAACTTCACGCCCTACGTCGTGGCGGGCGTCCTGTTCCTGCTGGTCTCGATCCCGCTCACGCGCGTGGTCGACGTGTACTCGGCGCGTCAGGGCTGGCGCGGTTCGCTCGCGACCGTGAGCGGCGCGGGGGCCATCCGATGAGCCACCTGCTGTCCCTGCGGGGGATCCGCAAGACGTACGGCGAGCGCCTGGTGCTCGACGGGATCGACCTCGACGTCGACGAGCACCGCTGCGTCGTGCTCGTCGGGGCGTCGGGCTCGGGGAAGTCGACGCTGCTGCGCGTCGTGAACCTGCTCGAGGAGATCGACGACGGAGAGATCCTGCTCGACGGGCAGGACGTGGCCGACCCGCGCCTCGACGCGAACGCCGTCCGGGCGCGCATGGGCCTGGTCTTCCAGTCGTACAACCTGTTCCCGCACATGAAGGTCATGGACAACGTGACCCTCGCCCCGCGCCTCGTGCACAAGCGGGACCGCGCCGAGGCCGAGGCCGCGGCCGAGGCCATGCTGCGTCGCGTGGGCCTCGCGCACCGCATGACGGCCTACCCCGACCAGCTCAGCGGGGGCGAGCAGCAGCGGGCCGCGATCGCGCGGGCGCTCGTGTCCTCGCCCGAGCTCCTGCTGCTCGACGAGGTCACCTCGGCGCTCGACCCCGAGCTCGTGGGCGAGGTCCTCGACCTGCTCGCGGACCTGCGGGCCGAGGGCGTGACGATGCTCGTCGCGACCCACGAGATGGGCTTCGCGCGCGAGGTCGCCGACGAGGTCTGCTTCCTGCACCAGGGCCGCGTGCACGAGCGCGGCACGCCCGAGCAGGTCCTGGGCGACCCGCAGCGCGAGCGGACCCGGGAGTTCCTGCGCCGGCTGCGCTGAGGTCGGCACGACGGGGCGCCGTCGGCCCGGTCGCCTCCGCCGGGGGCCCGCCCTTTCGTGCGCGGCGCGCGGCGCGCATGATGGAAGCAGGTCCCTCAGCGAGGAGGCGCGTCATGAAGGCAGCGGTGGGAGACAGGATCATCCGGGCCTCGGGGGTGGTGGGCGGTGCCGTCCGGGACGGCATGGTCGTCGAGGTCCAGCACGAGGACGGCTCGCCGCCCTTCCTGGTCGAGTGGGCCGACACGGGCGAACGGACGCTGGTCTACCCGGGGCCGGACACCCTGGTCCGCGCCCCCGTCGAGGGGGCCGTCGCGCACGAGGTCACGGTCCCGGTGCACTCGAAGTCCTGGCACGTCCAGGTGAGCCTCGTGGAGAGCGAAGGACGCACGACGGCGGAGGCCATCCTGGTCGGTGACGTGCCCTCCGAGCTCCACGCCACGGGCAGGGCGCGCAAGGACCCCGGCGACGCCGAGATCGAGGCGATCGGCGACCACGTCGCCGCCGCGCGCGCGCTGCGTGCGCTCGCCGACCGGCTGCTCGGCATCGCGGAGTCCGAGATCGAGGGCTCCACGGGGGTGCCTGCGCACGTGCACCACTGAACCGCCGCGGGCTGCATCAGCCCGCGGAGCGCGGGGCTCCCTCCCGGTAGGCCCGCCGACGGCGGCGGGGTGGTTCGAGGAGGAGCCATGAAACGCCTGGTTCTCTGCTGCGACGGGACCTGGAACTCCCCGGTCCGGGCGAGCGTGTCGAACATCGAGAAGATCGCCCGCTCGGTCCACACGGGGATCGGGCCGGACGGGGTCCAGCAGATGGTGTTCTCGGTCGAGGGGGTCGGCGCGCGCGGGTACCGCGTGGACGCGCCGCTCGGCGGGGCGTTCGGCTACGGGCTCAGCCACGGGGTGCATGACGTGATCGCGCTCGCGGTCATGGGCGCGATCCTCGGGGTCTGGCAGTAGTGGCGGGCGGGGAGGTCCCGTCGGTCTCCGCGGCCCGCGCCGTCGTGCACGGGCACGTGCAGGGCGTCGGGTTCCGGTACGCGACGACCCGTCGCGCGACCGAGCTGGGCCTCTTCTGCGTGGCCCGGAACCTGCCCGACGGGACGGTGCTCGTCACGGCGCGCGGAGCGGCGGCCGACGTCGAGGTCCTGGTCGACTGGCTGCGCAGCGGCAGGACGCCCGGCCGGGTGACGGGCGTCGACGTGCAGCCGATGTGATGCTGGGGCACATGACCTCCGCACCGGGCACCCCTGCCGCACCGCGTACCACCGACCTCGTCCCGGCCGACGCCCACGTGTTCGGGAACCCCGACGCCCCCGTGACGATCGTCGAGTTCGGGGACTTCGAGTGCCCCTACTGCCATGACGCCGCGCCCGTCCTGCGCAAGGTCGTCGAGGAGTCGGGCGGCCAAGTCCGGCTCGTCTTCCGCCACTTCCCGCTCTTCGAGGTCCACCCGTACGCGCTCACGGCGGCGCTCGCGGCCGAGGCGGCGGGGGCGCGCGGGCGGTTCTGGGACATGCACGACCTCCTGTTCGCCCACCAGGACCGGCTCGACGACGCCGGTCTCTCGCACTGGGCGCAGAAGCTCGGCCTGGACGGTGCCAGCGTGGTCGGTGACGCGGCCCAGCGGTTCGGAGACGTCGTGGAGCGCGACTACCTCGCCGGCTCTGCGGCGGGGGTGCGCGGGACGCCGACGGTCTACGTCGAGGGCGTGAGGTACCGCGGGCGCGTGGCCGAGGACGGCCTGCGTGCGGCGGTCGCCGCTGCGACCGTCCCGGCGAGCCGCACCGCCCGGGACGGGGCCTGAGGCCCCGCGCCGAGGCGGCCAGGCGTCAGGCACCGGCTCCGCCCTGCGGGCCCCGAGACGTCTCGGCGGCCTCGGGCGCCCGCCACGGCCGCGGTGGGAGCCCGGGTGGGGGACCGGGCGACTCGGGCGAGCACAGCGGGAGACGTTCGCCCAGGATCCGCAGCGTCACCGACCCGGCCACGGCCGCGACCAGCGAGCCCGCGAGGATCCCGATCTTCGCCTGCTCGATCAGCGCCTCGTCGTCGAACGCGAGCTCGGCGATGAACAGCGAGATGGTGAACCCGATCCCGGCGAGCATCGCACCGCCCAGGAGGTGCGAGTAGCGCACCCGACCGGGCAGGTCGCCCAGGTTCAGCCGCAGCGCGAGGGCGGAGGCGCCGAAGATCCCGACGGCGTTGCCCACCACGAGCGCGACCGCGACGCCGATCGTGAGGCGGGACGTCATCGCGGCCGACAACGACTCGGTGTCCAGGTGCACGCCCGCGTTGGCCAGCCCGAACACGGGGACCACGACGTACGCGCTCCACGGGTGCAGGATGCGCTGGAGCCGGTCGCTCGCGGGGACCGCTGCGCGCGCGGCGAGCTCGGTCAGGTGCTCGCGCTCCGCCGTCGTCTCCTCGCGCAGCCGTTGGGCGTACCCCGGGACGTCGTCGACCTGGTCGCGACGCGACCGCCGCGACGGGACGAGCAGCCCGACGAGCACGCCCGCGAGCGTGGCGTGGACCCCCGAGGAGTAGACCGCGAGCCACAGCGCCAGGCCCACGCCCACGTAGGGCGCGAGGCGCCAGACGCCGAGCCAGCGCATCACGAGCAGCGCGACCACGAGCGCGCCCGCGATGCCCAGCCCGGGCAGCCACACGCCGTCGTTGTAGAACACGGCCATCACCGTGATGGCCCCGATGTCGTCGACGACCGCGAGCGTCAGCAGGAACAGGCGCAGCCGGTCGGGGCAGCGCGGGCCGAACAGCGCGAGGACCCCGACGAGGAACGCGGTGTCGGTCGACATGACCACGCCCCAGCCGTGCTGCGCGTCGGTACCCGCGTTGAAGGCCAGGTAGACGAGCGCGGGTACCAGCAGCCCGCCCAGCGCACCGAGCGCCGGGACCGCGACCGTCCGACGGTTGCGGAGCTCGCCGCTCGTGACCTCACGGTTGATCTCGAGGCCGATCACGAGGAAGAAGATCGCCATGGCGGCGTCGTTGACCCAGTGGTGCAGGTCCATGTCGAGCGACCACTCGCCCAGGTGCATCCCGGCCGTGGTGGCCCACAGGTCGTCGTACGCGGCCGACCACGGCGAGTTCGCCCACACGAGCGCGATCACGGTCGCTGCGAGCAGCAGCACCGCGCCGCCGGCCTCGGTCGCGAGGAACTGCCGGACGGCCGGGGCCACGGGGCGCACGGGGAAGCGCAGCGGCGGACCCGGTCGCTGGTCGAGCGTCGGGAGGAGCGGACGGGCGCCGGGCTGGGCCGGCGGGACCGGGGGAGTGGACGTCACCGCTCCAAGGTCGCAGCGCGGGGCGCCCGGCGCAACGGGTGTCCGCCCGGGCGAACCCGGGCGGGTGCGGCCGGTGTGCGCCCACGGGCCGGCCGGGTGCGGCCCGCGGGCCCGGGCGTGAAAGGCTGGGTCACGTGCCGTCCCGCTGCGGGCGGGCGGTCCGGCAGGTGAGGAGCAGAAGTGACGGCAGAGCAGGCTGCGACGAGCAACGAGGGATCCGCCGGGCCGACGACGTCGCTCCCGGCCGAGCGCTCCGGCGCGTCCGGGGCAGGGCGCCGGCAGGCGGCGAGCAGCGCTCGCCCGGACGTGGGCAGGGTGAGCGTCGAGCGGCACCGCCGCGAGGTCGAGGCGCTCGTCGGCGCCGCGCTCACGGCGCGCGGCTCCGAGCGGGTGGCGCTCGCCGACGCGCTGGACCGGGTGCTCGCCGTGGATCTCGTCGCCCCCGTGGATCTCCCGGGGTTCCGCAGCTCCCAGATGGACGGGTACGCGGTGCGGGCGGCAGACGTCGCCGGGGCCGCGAGCGCGTCCCCCGTGGTGCTTCCCGTCGTGGCGGAGATCCCGGCCGGGCCGGGCATGCCCGCGGTGCTCGCCGCGCGGACCGCGGCCCGGATCATGACGGGCGCCGTCGTGCCCGAGGGGAGCGACGCCGTCGTACCCGTCGAGGACACCGACGCCGCGCGCTTCGGTGGGCGCTCGACGAGCGCGGCGCGAGGGACCCTCGGGAACCAGGTCGGCGTGCTCGTGCCGCGCGCGGTCGGGGAGTTCGTGCGGGACGTCGGGACCGACGTCCGTGCCGGCGACCTGGTCCTGCCCGCCGGGACGCTCCTGGGACCGCAGCACCTGGCCGCCGCCGCGTCGTGCGGCGTGCCCGGGCTGGACGTGCTGGCGCCCGTGCGGGTCGCGGTCGTCTCGACCGGCACCGAGGTCGTCGAGCCGGGGCAGGTTGCCGCGACGGGTCAGGTCTACGACGCGAACCTCACCGGGCTGTCGGCCGCGGCACGGCGGGCAGGAGCCGTCGTGACCCTGGCCGAGCGCACCGGGGACGACCCGGCCGAGCTCTCGGCCGTGCTCGAACGGGCTGCCGCCGAGGCGGACCTGGTCCTCACGTCGGGCGGCGTGAGCCAAGGAGCGTACGAGGTCGTCAAGGACACGCTGGGCGAGGGGGTGACCTTCCGGTCCGTCGCGATGCAGCCCGGCGGGCCGCAGGGCTTCGGCACGGTCCACGGGACCCCCGTCCTGACCTTCCCGGGCAACCCCGTGAGCGCCCAGGTCTCGTTCGTGGTGTTCGCGCGTGACGTCCTGGAGCGAGCCGCGGGGCGCCCGCCCCGCGACGAGGAGGACCGCAGGACCGTCGAGGTGATCGACTCGCCACCGGGCAAGCGGCAGATGCTGCGCGGCCGCACGGGCCCCGACGGCAGCGTCCGCGTCGTGGGTGGCGCGGGCTCGCACCTCGTGGCCACCATGGCCTCGGCCGACGTGCTGGTCGAGGTTCCCGAGGGCGTCGGGCACCTCGAGGCGGGCGAGCAGGTACGGGTCGTGCGGCTGTGAGCGCGGCGGACGAGGTGAGTGCGGTGGACGGGACGGCCGGCAGCGGCGGGGCGATCGAGGGAGACCAGCGGGTGGCACGAGACGGGAAGCAGCACGAGGGTGCGTCGGTCGCCGACGGGCCGGGCGGAGAGCAGCGGGTCAGCGATGGTGCGGCCGGCGCGGCCGGCGGTGCCGGCACAGTCGCGCTCGACGTGTCTCGCGTGACGAAGGACGCGCTCGACGACGCCGTGGTGCGCGCCGTGGAAGGCGCCGTGTCCTCGCGCGAGTGCGGCGCCGTCGTGACCTTCCGTGGGGTCGTGCGGGACGTCGACGGCGGGCGCGACGTCACGGGCCTCGACTACGAGGCGCACCCCGACGCGACCGAGGTGCTCCGGCGGTGCTGCGCGGCGGTCTCGGCCGAGACGGGCCTGTGCGTCGCGGCGGTCCACCGGTACGGCGTGCTGACGATCGGGGACGTCGCGCTCGTCGCGAGCGTCGCCTCGGGGCACCGGGCCGAGGCGTTCGCGGCCTGCTCGCTGCTCGTCGAGCGCATCAAGGCCGAGGTGCCGATCTGGAAGCGGCAGCACTTCACCGACGGCGACTCGGAGTGGGTCGGGCTGTAGGCGCCCGCGCCGGGAGGAGTGGCGGCTCCGAGGTCAGTCGCGGGGGTTGTCCTTGAGCAGGCCGAACCCGATGCCGACGAGGGCGCCCAGGATCAGGCCGGGCCCCGCGAGCAGGAGCGTGCCCGCCACGGTGCCGATCAGGGTTCCCAGCACCGTGCTCGGACCTGCGGTGAGACGGCTCGGTCCGGGACGGTGGACCGGGAGGGCGTCGGTCCGGGGGGCGGGCTCGGGGGTCGTGGTGATGTCGCTGGGACGTTCGAGGAGTGCCACCCCTCCATGGTAGGTCTGGCGGGGTCTCTCGGCCGGGTGCCGCGAGGCTCGTCGGGCGGGATCACCCGATGACCTTGGACACGTTCTGCGAGGTGGTCGACGCGAGGGTCGGGGCCCGTCGCCCGTCACGCCCGACGGGTGCTCAGCCCCCGATCGCACCCATGCTGCGCTCGGTGCGGGCGAAGGCCTCGGGGTCGTCGGCCGGGCCGCCGACGGCCCCGGTGTCGGGGGCGCCACGATCGAGACCGTGCGCGAACGGCTTGGCCCACATGGCCGCCTGCCAGGCCGCGACGATCTGCGCGTCGGACGCGCCGCCGTCGGGCACGTGCGTCCCTGGCGCACCGGCCGAGCCGGTGGCGTCCCCCGACCGCAGGAGAGCGCGCAGGTCCACCTCCTCGTTGCCGAACAGGCACGAGCGCACGGTCCCCTCCGCGGTGAGCCGGGTCCGGTCGCAGTCCCCGCAGAACGAGCGCGTGACCGAGGCGATGATCCCGACCGTGGCGGGACCGCCGTCGACGGCCCACTCCTCGGCGGGGGCCGAGGGATCCTCACGGCCCACGGGCGTCAGGTCGAAGCGTTCGCCGAGGACGTCGAGCAGGCGCTCGGCCGAGACCAGCTGGGCGCGGTCCCAGTTCTGGTCGGCGTCCAGAGGCATCTGCTCGATGAAGCGCAGCCGGCACCCGTGCTCGACGGCCCACGCGAGCAGGTCGGCCGCTCCCGTGAGGGTCTCGGGCATGAGGACCGCGTTGAGCTTGACGGGCGACAGGCCGGCGTCGAGCGCGGCCCGGATCCCCGCGAGCACCTGGGGCAGCCGGTCGCGGCGCGTGAGCTCGGCGAAGTGCCGGCGGTCGATGCTGTCGAGCGACACGTTGACGCGGTCCAGCCCGGCGTCGACGAGCTCGCCGACGCGCTTGTCGAGGCCGATCGCGTTGGTCGTCATCGAGATCCGCACCCCTGGCGCCGCGGCGCGGGAGCGACGCACGATCTCGGCGAGGTCGGGGCGCATGAGCGGCTCTCCGCCCGTGAACCGCACGTCGCGGATGCCCAGGCGGTAGCCGATCCCCACGAGCCGCCCGATCTCGGCCGGGGTCAGCAGGTCGTCGCGGGGGATCGCGGGGAGCCCTTCTGCGGGCATGCAGTACGTGCAGCGCAACGAGCACTTCTCGGTCACGGAGACCCGCAGGTCGTGAGCGACGCGGCCGTAGCGGTCGACGAGCGCGTCGGTGTCCGGGCGCCCCAGGGTGCTCGGCGCCCCGGCAGGACGCACGCGGGGCAGCCCGAGAGCGACGGCAGTCATGATCGCGAGTCTACGCAGCGACGGGAGGTCGGGCGGGGGCTGTCCGGCGCCGAGTGCATGCTTCGGCTGCGACTCGCCGGGCGTGTCGCTGCACGACCATGCACTCGACGGGTCGACGGGTCGACGGATCGACGGGTCGACGGATCGACGGATCGACGGATCGACGGGTCGGCCGATCGGCTGCGCCCGGGGCGGCAGGAGGGGCGCCGCTACCGGGCGGCGCGGGCGTCGTACGCCTGCTGGGCGGCGACGACCTGGGGGACCGCGCCCTCGAGCACGTCGAGGAGGCCGACGAGCTGGTCCGCCACGACCCGGCCGAGGTCGGTGAGCGAGTACTCGACGTGCGGGGGGATGGTCGCGCGGACCTCGCGCACCACGAGTCCGTCGCGCTCGAGCCCCTGGAGCGTCTGGGCGAGCATCTTCTCGCTCACGCCGTCGATGCGCCGGCGCAGCGCGTTGAAGCGCACCGCGCCGTCGCGCAGCCCCGCGACGGTCAGGACGCCCCAGCGCCCGGTCACGGCCTCGAGGGCGTGGCGGGACGTGCAGCCGCGCTGGAACACGTCGGCGATCATCTCGTCGGACGGTCCCGTGGTCTCGGGGGTGGGCTGGAGGTCGGTCACGAGGACAGCCTAGCGTGCAGGCGGATCGCAAGCGCTGTGACATAGAACGCACTGTCGGAAGGATTGCACTTACGAAAAGTTAGTGCCAGGCTGTCGCGGTACCCACCACCCCTTCAGGAGGACCACATGATCGCCGTCACCGCAGCCACCGGACACCTCGGACACCTCGTCGTCGAATCGCTCCTCGAGCGCGGCGTCGCCCCCGAGCAGATCGTCGCCGCCGTCCGCACCCCGGCCAAGGCTGCCGACCTCGCCGAGCGCGGCGTCCTCGTCCGTGAGGCCGACTACTCGCGCCCCGACACCCTCGCGACCGCCCTCGAGGGTGTCGACGTCGTCCTCCTCGTCTCGGGCTCGGAGGTGGGGCAGCGCGTCCAGCAGCACGCGAACGTGGTCGAGGCGGCCAAGGCTGCCGGCGTCCGCCACCTCGTCTACACGAGCGCCCCGCAGGCCACCACGTCCGCGCTGGTCCTCGCGCCCGAGCACAAGGCCACCGAGGAGCTCATCGCGGCATCGGGTCTGACCGCGACGATCCTGCGCAACGGCTGGTACACCGAGAACTACGTCGGCAACGTCGAGCAGGCGCGCGAGACGGGCGTCCTGCTCGGGAGCGTCGGCGACGGCCTCGTCGCGTCGGCGAGCCGCAAGGACTATGCCGAGGCTGCTGCCGTCGTCCTCGCCGCGGCCGACGCCGACCCCTCGCTCGAGGGTGCCGTCTACGAGCTCTCGGGCGACGTCGCGTGGGACCACTCGTTCCTGGCCGCGACCATCGGCGAGATCGTCGGGCGCGAGGTCGTCTACCAGGACGTGACCCCCGAGGCGCACGTCCAGGCCCTGCTGGACGCGGGTCTCGACGAGGGGACCGCGGGCTTCGTGGTCGCCCTCGACGGCAACACGCGCGACGGTCTGCTCTCCGCGACGTCGGGCGAGCTGTCGCGCCTCATCGGGCGCCCGACGACGACGCTCGCCGAGGGCCTGCGGGCCGCGGTGGGCGTGACGTCGGCCGCGTGACGCCGGCCTGAACTTGCCCTCGCCGAGTGCATGATTGCGCTGCGACACGCCCGGCGTGTCGCAGCGCAATCATGCACTCGAGGGCGACGGCTCGGTGCCGGGAACAATGCCGGCTTCCAATTAGTTAAACCTTCAACTATTCTGGAAGCAGAGGTCGGGACCCGGCCCTGGACGGAGGACACCATGACTGACCGAACGACACGCCTGCCCGGCACCGACACCACCGCCTTCGCGGCCAAGGACCTGCTGTCCGCGGAGACCTCGATGGACGCGGTGACGCTGCACGTCGCCGACCTCGACCTGATGACCCGCTACTACCGCGACGCGCTCTCCCTGGCCGTGCTGACGCCGTCGGACGCTCTGCTTTCGGCGGTCCCCGGCGCCGGAGCCGGCTCGCGCGACGAGACCGTGGTCCTCGGGCGCGGCGCGACCCCGCTCGTGGTGCTGCGCCGCGGCCAGGACCTGCCGCGCGCCCGCCGCGGCGAGGCCGGCCTGTTCCACACGGCCCTGCTGTTCGACGACGCCCCTGCGCTCGCCGCAGCGGTCGCCTCGGTCGCGCGCACCGCACCGAGCACGTTCGTCGGCAGCGGTGACCACCTGGTCTCCGAGGCGTTCTACTTCACCGACCCCGAGGGCAACGGCGTCGAGCTCTACCACGACCGCCCGCGCGAGACCTGGACCTGGCAGGACGGCCAGGTCGCGATGGACACGCTCTACATCGACCCCAACGCGTTCATGCAGGAGCACCTCACGGACGCGGCGCTCGAGCGGGCGCTCTCGACCGACGTCGTGGGCCCGGACGACACCGTGGTGGGGCACGTGCACCTCCAGGTGGGCGACATCGCCACGGCCCGCGAGTTCTACGTCGACACCCTGGGCTTCGAGGCCACGGCCTCGCTGCCCAGCGCCCTGTTCGTCTCGGCGGGCGGGTACCACCACCACATGGCCATGAACACGTGGAACAGCCAGGGAGCGGGGCCGCGCGCCTCGACGCTGGGCCTGGGGCAGGTCGCGATCTCGGTGCCCTCCGAGGACGACGTCACGGCGCTCGTCGACCGTCTGTCCCGGCGCGGGATCCAGATGCGCCACGACGGCGCGACGCTGCGGTTCGACGACCCGTGGAAGAACCTCATCGAGGTCGCGGTGCGCTGAGCCGCGCCCCTCTCGCGCGCTGAGTGCGGAGTTCTTGCGCGACACGCCCGGCGAGTCGCACAAGAACTCCGCACTCAGCGGAAGGTGGGGCGCCTCAGCGCTTGGCGGGCTCCTCGCCGCGCGTGATGCCCAGGCGCTTGGCGAACAGCTTGCGCTGCACGAGCCACCCGGCCAGCGCGAGCGCGGCCCACGCCAGGAACGACACGACCTGCTCCCACCCCACGGACGGGTCGCGCAGGAACCCCAGGGTGTCGGGGGAGACGCGGCCCAGGCCGCCCAGCACGATGCCCGCACCACCGATCGTCGTGAGCCACAGCAGTGCCCGGCGCCGGTACTTGTCGGCGAGGAAGCCGCACGCCGCCGCGACCGCGATGACGATGATCGCCGCGAGGACCCAGTTGCCCGAGTCGCCCGAGACCGTGCCGTAGAGCTTGGCGCCGATCACGGCCCCCGTCACGATCCCGATGAAGAACGACGCGAGCTTGAACACGAACGCCACGGCGATCCAGGCGACGAGCCCGCCGAGCACCCCGACGAGCAGGGCCGTGGTCTGGCTCGCCCCGAACAGGTCGCCCAGCATCCAGCCGAGGCCGAACCCGGAGGCGATCACCGCCAGGTGGACCGAGCCGACGCCGAGGAAGCACAGGAGCAACCCGACGGCGACGATGACGAGACCTGCGACGACCGGGTCCATGAGACCTCCTGGCGTGAGGTGGGGCTAGTGCTTGGCCTTGATGACCAGCACGGGTGCGTGGGCGTCGAGCAGGACGCGCTGCGTGGTGCTGCCGAGCAGGAACTTGCCGACGGGGGAGCGCTTGCGCGAGCCGATCACGACGAGGCTCGCGGTCAGGCGCTCGGCCTCGTCGAGGATCGCGTCCGCAGGGTCGATCCGAGACTCGCGGTACGTGACGGTCGCCGCGGGGGTGCCCGCGGGCAGGGCGTCGAGCAGGTGCGCCAGGTCGGGCGGGAGGGGCGGGTCGTCCTGCGGCGGGCCCTCGAGCGGGGTCAGGACGAAGACCGCCAGCGGCAGGTCTCGGCGGACCGCCTCGGCGGCTCCGGCGTGCAGGGCCGCCTCACCCTGTGGCGAGTCGTTGTAGGCCACAAGAACGGTCATCGCCGTTGTGCTCCTCGTTCGTCGTGCCCGGGTCAGCGGGCAGATCGCGTGTGCCCTCGCACTCTCTCACACCCCGGGGGTCCCTGCAGGGAGCGTGGGAGCGCGTCGCAGGACCGGATGCCCGACGGCGCCGCGGCCCCCGCTGCGCTCGCCCGTGGTCGCGGGCTCCCGGGGCGAGCGCGGGTGGCGCCGGGCGTCCCCTCGCAGGTCAGGCGTCCGTGGCCAGCACGTCGGGGAGGCTCAGCGACGGGGGCAGGAGGGGTGGGGCCACGGAGCGGACGATCCGGGCGAGCTCGCGGTGCCGGTCCGGTCCCATACGGTCGGCCGGAGCTGTGACGGACAGCGCGGCGACGGCCTGCCCCGCGCGCAGCAGCGGCACCGCGAGGCAGTTGATGCCGGGCTCGTTCTCCTCGGCCTCGGTCGCGTAGCCGACGTCCCGGGCGGCGGTCAGCGTGTCCCACAGGGAGTCCGCGGTGACCGTCGTGGCGCCCGTGTCGCCGGTCGCGGCGGTGTACCAGGACATGCCCGAGCGGTCGGTGGTCCGGAACGCGAGGAGCGCCCGTCCGAGCGCGGTCGTCGCGGCGGGCCGGCGTCGTCCGACCGCCGACCAGACCCGCACGGCGCGCGCCGGCTCGACCTTGTCGAGGTAGACGATCTCCGGGCCGGACAGGACGCCGAGGTGGACGAGCTCGCCCGACGCCTCGCACACGGCCGTGAGCGCCGGGCCCAGGAGCGCCGGCAGGTTCTCCTCGCCCAGGAACGTGTCGCCGAGCGCGGTCGCGGCGGGGCCCAGGCGATAGCTGCCCGTCGCGGGGTCCTGGTCCGCGTAGCCGCGGAAACGCAGGGCCGACAACGTGCGGTGCAGCGAGGTCTTGTTCAGGCCGAGCTCGGCGGCGAGCGCACCCAGGGTGAGCCCGTGCGGTCCTGCGGCAGCGAGCCGCTCGAGGGTGAGCAAGGCCTTGTCGACCGAGCCGAGCGGGCTGCTCGTGGAGGCAGGGTCTGCCGGTGCATGCTCTGTCGAGGAGCGGACTGTCGGCACGGGGTCGCCAGGGGTCTCGGCGCCCGGACGGGCTACCACGTGGACGCACCGCTCGCGTAGAGTGATTTCGCATTCCAGAACATCCGTTCACTATAACGAAACGCGAGGCCTCATGTCACCCGCAGCGCCCCCGACCGACGTCGACCAGCTCTTCGCCAGGGTGCGGGTCGTGCCCGTGGTCGTCGTGGAGGACGAGGCGCAGGCGCTCGCCCTCGGAGCCGCTCTCCTGGACGGCGGCCTGCCCATCGCCGAGATCACCTTCCGCACCGCCGGTGCTCGCGCCGCGATCGCCGCAGTCACGCGCGAGCTTCCCGAGCTCGTGACCGGCGCGGGCACGGTGATCAACGCCGACCAGGTCGACCAGGCCGTCGACGCCGGTGCGCGTTTCCTCGTGTCTCCCGGGTTGAGCGTCGACGTCGTGCGCCGGGCCCAGCACCACGGCCTGCCGATCTTCCCGGGCGTCGCGACGCCGTCGGACGTCATGGCCGCCCTGGCCCTGGGGCTCGACGTCGTGAAGTTCTTCCCCGCCGGGATCAACGGGGGAGTGCCCGCGATCAAGGCGCTGTCCGCGCCGTTCCCCGGCCTGCGGTTCGTCCCCACCGGCGGTGTGAGCGCGGCCAACGCGACCGAGTACCTCTCGGTGCCCTCCGTCCTGGCCGTGGGCGGCTCCTGGATGGTCGAGAAGTCCCTCGTGGAAGCCGGGGACTTCGCCGAGATCACGCGTCGCTCCGCGCAGGCCGTCGCGCTCGCGGCATCGCTCGCACCCGCCCGGGAAGCCGCCGTGCCGGACGCGCCCGCCGCGGACGCCGTGCCTCCGGCACCCGCAGGACCGACCGCCCCCACCGCCCCCACCGCACCCGTCGCCGCAGGAAAGTGAGCTGACATGACCGACGCGACCCCCCGCCCCGCGGGCGCCCCCCTGAACCTGCGCCCGGCCGCGGACTGCACCTACGACGTCGTCTCCCTGGGCGAGGTCATGCTGCGCCTGGACCCGGGGGAGCGGCGCATCAAGACCACCCGCTCGTTCGACGCGTGGGAGGGCGGCGGGGAGTACAACGTGGCGCGCGGCCTGCGCCGGTGCTTCGGTCTGCGCGGCGCGATCGTCACGGCGCTGGCGGACAACGAGGTCGGTCGCCTGGTCGAGGACCTCATGCTCACGGGCGGCCTCGACACGAGCTGGGTGCAGTGGGTGCCCTACGACGGGATCGGTCGCACGGTCCGCAACGGGCTCAACTTCACCGAGCGCGGCTACGGCGTGCGCGGCGCGGTGGGCGTGAGCGACCGCGGCAACACCGCGATCGCCCAGATGCAGCCCGGGGACGTCGACTGGGACGAGCTGTTCGGTCGTCGCGGCGTGCGCTGGCTCCACACGGGCGGGATCTTCGCGGCGCTGTCCGCGTCGTCCGCGGACGTGGCCGAGGCCGCCATGCAGGCCGCACGCCGGCACGGCACGATCGTGTCCTACGACCTCAACTACCGCCCCTCGCTGTGGCAGGGCATCGGCGGCCCGGCGCGCGCGCAGGAGGTCAACCGCCACCTCGCGCAGTACGTCGACGTCATGATCGGCAACGAGGAGGACTTCACGGCGAGCCTCGGGTTCGAGATCGAGGGCGTGGACGAGAACCTGACGGACCTGGACACCGCGGCGTTCCGCGCCATGATCGAGACCGCCGCGGCCGCGTACCCGAACTTCCAGGTCATCGGCACCACGCTGCGGGCCGTGCGGTCCGCGACGCGCAACGACTGGGGGGCCGTCGCGTGGTCCCGGGTCCAGGGGTTCGCCGAGGCCACGCACCGCGCGGACCTCGAGATCCTCGACCGCGTGGGCGGGGGCGACTCGTTCGCCTCGGGTCTCGCGTACGGGCTCATGGAGCTCGGGAGCATCCAGGAGGCCGTCGAGTACGGCGCCGCCCACGGTGCGATCGCCATGACCACGCCCGGCGACACGTCGACGGCGTCGCTCGCCGAGGTCCGCAAGCTCGCCTCGGGCGGGAGCGCGCGCGTGCAGCGCTGACGCGGCACGCCGAGATGCGGCGAACGGGGGTCCAGGAGCGCTCTGGACCCCCGTTCGCCGCATCTCGAGTCGGGTGGTCCGGCCCGCGGTCGCCTCGCCTGCCCGCGGCCTGGGGGCCTTGCCCGCCGCGGCCGGCGCCTCGCCCCCGTTCCGCCCGGCCTCAGGTTCCCGGCGGCACGCCGCGCCTCATCCCGAGCGGCGCCCCGAGGTCGCGGCTAGGGTGGACGAGGACGGACAGATCGGACACAGCGCGTCGGGAGCCTCCGTGGCCCGGCGAGCGCGAGGAGGCTCACGTGGTGCAGCGTGGTGGGGTGCCGTCGGGCCGCCTCCCGCGACGCACGGTCGACGCCCCGTCGGACATCGCCCGAGCGGTCGAGCACGCGCGCATCCTGCGCGGGGCCGGGGACCCCACCGGCGCGGCCCGTGTCCTCGACCGAGCCTTCGACGCCGAGGGCGTCCGCACCCGGACCGTGTCCGAGCGGCTGCGCTTCCGTGCGCTCGTCCTGCGGGCGGACCTCGCGCTCCAGCTGCACGACGACGCCGCGGCCGCCCGGTTCCTCGCCGGTGCCGAGGCGCTGCCCCTGCTCGCGGACGCGCTCGCGGCGCTCGACGACGACCTGCACCTGGCCGAGGAGCTGCGCGAGCGCCTCGACGCCGACTGAGCACCCGGCCGGCCCCACCCGTCAGGGTTGCGTCAACACCCGCCGGACCCCCGTCAAGAACCCGTCAACGTCCCGCCTCCCGCCTCCTCCCACGGCATAGACCTGGGGTGTGCGCAGGAGCTGCGCACCGGCACGGCGCCTCCACGCCGACCACGGCACCTGCCCGCGGTCCCCCGAGATCCGCCCGCCGCACGACGTTCGAAGGCAGAACTCAGATGGCCGACCTGGCCTACATCCTGCTGACCGTGGTGTTCTTCACCGCCGTCGGCCTCGTGGCCCGCCGCCACGGCTCCTCCGGGGGGTCCACGTCATGACGGTCCTCGACTGGGTCGGGCTCGGTGCCGTCGTGGTGCTGCTCGGCTACCTGTTCGTCGCCCTGCTCCGCAGCGACAAGGTCCGGTGAGCGCGACCGTGCTGACCCAGACCAGCGTGCTGACCCAGGCGACGGCGACCCAGGCGGTCGGCGAGGTCGCGTCGCAGGCGCCCGGCGTGTGGCTCGCCGTCGGGCAGCTCGTCCTGCTGCTCCTCGCGCTCGCCGCGGTGCACGCCCCGCTCGGCGCCTACATGGCGCGCGTCTTCACCTCGCCCCGGCACCTGCGGGTCGAGCGGGCCGGGTACCGGCTCATGCGCGTCGACCCCGACGCCGAGCAGAAGTGGAGCACCTACCTGCTCTCGCTCCTCGGCTTCTCGATGGCCTCGCTCCTGCTCCTCTACGGGATCGCCCGCCTCCAGCAGCACCTGCCGATGAACCTCGGGTTCTCCGCGTTCGACCCGGCCGGGGCCTGGAACACCGCGGTCTCGTTCGTGGCCAACACGAACTGGCAGTGGTACTCGGGCGAGGCCGCCGCGGGGCACCTGCTCCAGATGGCCGGGCTCGCGGTGCAGAACTTCGTGTCCGCGGCCGTCGGCATCTCGGTCGCCGTCGCGCTGATCCGCGGGTTCGTCCGCTCGGGCACGGACGGGCGCGTCGGCAACTTCTGGTCCGACCTGACCCGCACGTGCGTGCGCATCCTGCTGCCCATGGCGTTCGTCGGCGCGATCGTGCTGCTCGCCACGGGCGTCATCCAGAACTTCGACGCGCACACCGCGATCGACACGGTCGCGGGCGGCACGCAGCACGTGCTCGGTGGCCCCGTCGCCTCGCAGGAGGTCATCAAGGAGCTCGGCACCAACGGTGGCGGGTTCTTCAACGCCAACTCGGCGCACCCGCTCGAGAACCCCAGCCCGTTCTCCAACCTGTTCGAGATCTTCCTGATCCTCGTGATCCCTTTCACCCTCCCTCGCACGTTCGGCCTCATGGTCGGCGACAAGCGTCAGGGCTGGGCCGTCCTCGGGGCCATGGGCGCGCTGTGGTTCGTCTCGGTCGCGCTCATCACCTGGGCCGAGATGGCCGGGCCCGGAGCTGCGCCCCTCGCCGCGGGCGGCGCCATGGAGGGCAAGGAGACCCGCTTCGGCCTCGCCGCGAGCGCCCTGTTCGCCGCGTCGACCACGGGCACCTCCACGGGTGCGGTCAACGCGATGCACGACTCCCTGACCGCGCCGGGTGGCGGCGTGACGATGTTCACCATGATGCTCGGCGAGATCGCGCCGGGAGGCGTGGGGTCGGGCCTGTACGGGATGCTCATGCTCGCGATCGTCGCGGTGTTCGTCTCGGGGCTCATGGTCGGGCGCACGCCCGAGTACCTGGGCAAGAAGATCGGTCGCCAGGAGATCACGCTCGTCGCGCTGTACATCCTCACGGTCCCGTTCCTCGTGCTCGTCGGCACGGCGCTCGCGATCGCGCTCCCCGCCGGCCAGGCCGGCATCCAGGAGGCCGGCCCGCACGGGCTGTCCGAGGTCCTGTACGCGTTCACGTCCGCGGCCAACAACAACGGGTCGGCGTTCGGCGGGCTCACGTCGGGCACCCCCTTCTACAACACGGCCCTGGGCATCGCGATGCTCGCCGGCCGCTTCATCCCCATCGCCCTCGTCCTGGCCCTCGCCGGACGCTTCGCCTCCCAGAAGACGGTCCCCGCCACCGCGGGCACCCTCCCGACGCACCAGCCGCTGTTCGTGGGCGTGCTCGGGACCGTCGCCCTGGTCGTCGTCGGGCTCACCTTCGTCCCCGTGCTGTCGCTCGGTCCCATCGTGGAGTCGCTCTCATGAACTCTTCCTCTCGTTCCCTTCCTGCGGGGCGCACCGCCCCCGACGGGGCGGCGGGCCTACCCGAGGACCTCGTTCCTCGGTCCTCCGCCAGACCCGCCACGACCCGCCCCACCCCCCGCGGTGACACGCTGCTCGCCACGTCGGACGCGGTCCTGCTCCCTGTCGCTGGGGGCTCAGCCGGTGCTGTCGGTGAAGGTGCTGACGGCGTGGCCGGTTCGTCGGCGTCTGCCGGCTCGGCCGGCAGCTCCGGTGGCCGCAAGGCCGGGCCCGGGCGGGGCTCGGGGTTGTCGTGGACGCAGGTCCGTGCCGCGCTCCCCGGAGCGTTCCGCAAGCTCGACCCGCGCGATCTGGTGGCCTCGCCCGTGCTGTTCGTGGTCGAGCTCGGGGCCGTCGCCACGACGCTCCTCGCGGCGTTCGACCCCAGCGTGTTCGCGTGGGCGATCGCGGTGTGGCTGTGGGCGACCGTGCTGTTCGCGACCCTCGCCGAGTCGGTCGCGGAGAGCCGGGGCAAGGCGCAGGCGTCGAGCCTGCGCGCGACCCAGCAGCAGACGACCGCGCGGCGCGTCATGGCTCCGTCCGACACGCTCGCGTCGGGGACAGGCCTCGCGAGCTGCCCGACGGCGGAGGTCCCCTCCTCGACGCTCGCCGTCGGGGACGTGGTGGTCGTCCGGGCGGGCGAGATCATCCCCGGTGACGGCGACGTCGTCGAGGGGGTCGCGTCGGTCGACGAGTCCGCGATCACGGGCGAGTCGGCCCCGGTGATCCGCGAGTCGGGCGGCGACCGATCGGCGGTCACGGGCGGGACCGTGGTCCTGTCGGACACGATCGTCGTGCGGATCACGGCGCCCGCGGGCCACACGTTCGTCGACCGGATGATCGCGCTCGTCGAGGGGTCGGAGCGCCAGCGCACGCCCAACGAGATCGCGCTCAACATCCTGCTGACCTCGCTCACGATCATCTTCCTGCTGGCGGTCGTGACGCTGCAGCCGTTCGCGGTCTACTCGGGCTCCAAGCAGTCGATGATCGTCCTGATCTCGTTGCTCGTGTGCCTCATCCCCACGACCATCGGGGCGCTGCTGTCGGCGATCGGCATCGCCGGCATGGACCGTCTGGTCCAGCGCAACGTCCTCGCGATGTCGGGCCGCGCGGTCGAGGCCGCGGGGGACGTCGACGTGCTGCTGCTCGACAAGACCGGCACCATCACGTACGGCAACCGGCAGGCGGCCGACCTCCTCACGGTCGGCGACGTCACGACGGCGCAGCTCGCCGAGGCCGCCCGGCTCTCGTCGCTCGCGGACGAGACGCCCGAGGGCAAGAGCATCGTGGTGCTCGTCCGTGAGCGGTACGGCGACGGGGACGGGCCGATCGACCAGAGGGACGTCCTCGAGCGCGCCGAGATGGTGCCCTTCTCCGCGCACACGCGCATGAGCGGGATCGACCTGCCGCTGCCCGACGGGCGCGTGCGCCGCATCCGCAAGGGGGCCGGCAGCGCGGTCCAGCGCTGGGTCCACTCGACCGGCGCCGCGACGGGCAGCGGCCCCGGTGGCGCGGTCGCCGAGCAGCTCGCGGCCCACGTCGACGCCGTGAGCTCCTCGGGCGGCACACCGCTCGTCGTGGCCGAGCAGGTCGGCGAGGGGCCCGCGCGGGTGCTGGGTGTCGTCCACCTCAAGGACGTCGTCAAGGCGGGCATGCGCGAGCGGTTCGACGAGCTGCGCGCCATGGGCATCCGCACCGTCATGGTCACGGGCGACAACGCCGTGACCGCGCGGGCCATCGCCGCGGAGGCGGGCGTCGACGACGTCCTGGCCGAGGCGACGCCCGAGGACAAGCTCGCGCTCATCCGGCGCGAGCAGGCCGGCGGGCGGCTCGTCGCCATGGCCGGCGACGGCACCAACGACGCGCCCGCCCTGGCCCAGGCCGACGTGGGCGTCGCGATGAACACCGGGACCACCGCCGCCAAGGAGGCGGGGAACATGGTGGACCTCGACTCCGACCCGACCAAGCTCATCGAGATCGTCGAGATCGGCAAGCAGCTCCTCATCACGCGCGGGGCCCTGACGACGTTCTCGATCGCGAACGACATCGCGAAGTACTTCGCGATCCTGCCCGCGATGTTCATGGTCGTGTTCCCGCAGCTCGCGGTGCTCAACGTCATGCGCCTGTCGAGCCCCGAGTCGGCCATCCTGTCGGCCGTCGTGTTCAACGCGCTCATCATCCTGGTGCTCATCCCGCTCTCGTTGCGGGGCGTGCGGTACCGGCCCTCGTCGGCCTCCGCGATGCTGCGCCGCAACCTCCTGGTCTACGGCGTGGGCGGCCTCGTGGCCCCGTTCGTCGGGATCAAGCTCATCGACCTCGTGATCTCCCTCATCCCCGGGATTGGCTGACATGCCTGGCACTCTCTCCACCCCCGCGGGCGTCCCCGGACGCCCCGCCCCCCTCGCGCGTCCCTCGGCCTCGGCCGGTGCCGCGTCCCTGTTCCGCCAGACGCTCGCAGGCCTGCGCGTCCTGCTCGTCCTGACGCTCCTCCTGGGCGTGGCCTACCCGCTCGCGGTGTGGGGCGTCGGGCAGCTCGCCCTGCCCTGGCAGGCGAACGGCTCGCTCGTGCGCAGCGACGGCACGCACGCCACGTCGATCACCGACACCGGTGCGGACGGGGCGCCCGTCGTGGGCTCGGCCCTGATCGGTCAGGACTTCGCCGCGGCCGACGACGCCGAGCGCTGGTTCCACGGCCGCCCCTCGGCCGCGGGCGACGGGTACGACACGCTCGCGTCCGCGGGCACCAACCTCGGGCCGCTCAACCCCGAGCTCGTCGCCTCGATCGACGAGCGTCGTGCGGCGCTCGCGGCCCTCAACGGCGTGGACCCCGCAGACCTGCCGGCCGGCGCGCTCACGGCCTCGGCGTCGGGCCTCGACCCGCACGTCAGCCCCGCGTACGCGGCCCTGCAGGTCGCGCGGGTCGCCGAGGCGAGGGGCCTCGACGAGGCCGTCGTCGCGGACCTCGTGGCGCAGCACACCGCGGGCAGGGACCTCGGTGTCCTGGGCGAACCGCGTGTCGACGTGCTCGAGCTCAACCTCGCGCTCGAGAACTCGGAGAAGATGAACCCATGACGACGAGCGCGAGGCACCGAGCCGCGGAGCTGACGGCGCGGGTGCCCCGTGCCTGAGGGACGCGACGGCCAGGAGGCCGCAGGGTCCGGGAGCCCCCAGGAGGGGCGCCCGGACCCGGGCGCGTCCGCGGGCGGGGAGGGTCCCGGAGCCCGCAGGGCAGGGGGGCCCGACGGCGCCGCACGCCGCCCGGGTCTGCTCACCGTGTACCTCGGGGCCGCGCCGGGCGTGGGCAAGACGTACGCGATGCTGGGCGAGGCCCACCGACGCAGGGCGCGCGGCACGGACGTGGTCGTGGGCCTGGTCGAGACGCACGGGCGCGCCGCGACGATCACGCAGATCGGCGACCTCGAGGTCGTGCCGCGTCGCGTCGTGAGCCACCGGGACGTCGAGCTGACCGAGCTCGACGTCGAGGCCGTGCTCGCCCGCGACCCCCAGGTCGTCCTGGTCGACGAGCTCGCGCACACCAACGCTCCCGGCTCGCACCACCGCAAGCGCTGGCAGGACGTGCAGGACCTCCTGGCCGCGGGCATCGACGTGGTGACCACGGTCAACGTGCAGCACCTCGAGTCGCTCACCGCGGACGTCGAGGCCATCACGGGCGTGCGCCAGCGCGAGACCGTGCCCGACCAGGTGGTGCGCGACGCCGACCAGATCCAGCTCGTCGACCTGTCGCCGCAGGCGCTGCGGCGCCGGCTCGCGCACGGCAACGTCTACCGGGCCGAGCAGATCGACGCCTCGTTGTCCTCCTACTTCCGCACGGGCAACCTCACGGCCCTGCGAGAGCTCGCTCTGCTGTGGCTCGCGGACCGCGTCGACGACGCCCTGACCCGCTACCGGGCGGACCACGCGATCTCGGGGACGTGGCCCGCGCGCGAGCGTATCGTCGTCGCGGTCACGGGCGGTCCCGAGGGCGAGACGCTGCTGCGCCGCGGCGCCCGGATCGCCCAGCGCGCCGCGGGTTCCGAGCTCGTCGCGGTCCACGTGCTGGCGACCGACGGGTTGCCCAGCGCACCGCCCGCGGCCATCGCGGCCTCGCGCGAGCTCGTCGAGTCGCTGGGCGGGACGTTCCACACGGTCGTGGGCGAGGACGTCGCCTCGGCGGTCGTCGACTTCGCGCAAGGGGTCAACGCGACCATGATCGTGGTGGGCGTCTCGCGGCACTCTCGCTGGCGAGAGGCCCTCCTGGGATCCTCGAGCGCCGAGATCGCCCGCCTGGCGGGGACGATCGACGTCCACCTCGTGACGCACGAGAAGGCGCGCGCGGGCAGGCTCCTGCGCGGCCGGTGGTCCGCGCTGTCCCGACCGCGCCGGACCGCCGGGTGGGTGCTCGCGTTCGTGGTCCCGGCCGTGCTGACCGGGGTGTTCTGGCTCCTGCGCGACGTCGTCTCGCTCTCGACCGAGCTCATGCTGTTCCTGGCCGGGTCGGTGGGCGTCGCCCTCGTGGGTGGGCTGTGGCCCGCGGTGGCCGCGGCCGTCGTCTCGTTCCTGTGCCTCAACTGGTTCTTCACGCCGCCGACCGGGTTCCTCACGGTCCAGGACCCCGAGAACCTCCTCGCGCTCCTCGTGTTCGTCCTGGTCGCCGCGGCCGTCGCGTCGGTCGTCGACCTCGCCGCGCGACGGACCGCGCAGGCCTACCGGGCGCGGGCCGAGGCCTCGACGCTCGCCGCCCTGTCGCGGTCCGTGCTCTCGGGCGAGGACACCGCGCAGGCGATCGTCACCCGGCTCGCCGAGACGTTCGGCCTGTCACGGGTCGAGCTCGAGACGCGGACGGGGGAGCGCGGTCCGTGGCGGACGGTCGCGAGCACGGGCCGGGTCGAGGGAGACGTGCTTCCCGCCGGGGAGGGAGCCCTCGCCGCGGGGGACAGGACCCCCGCCGAGCAGGACGGGCGCACCGGGGCGCGCTCCGCCGTCGGGCACCCGGGCGACGCTCAGCGGACCGAGCTGCGTGTCGACGACACCCACCGCCTGTCGCTGTGGGGCCGGGCCCTGCCCGCGAGCGACCGGCAGGTCCTCGAGGCCTTCGCGGCGCAGGCCGGGCTCGTCCTGGAGTACCGCCGCCTGCGCGAGCAGGCCGCCCAGGCCGCGGTCCTCGAGGAGGCCGACGCCACGCGCACCGCGCTGCTCGCGGCCGTCTCGCACGACCTGCGCACCCCGCTCGCCTCGATCCGCACGGCCGTGGACGGCCTGGCCTCCCCGGACGTGCACCTCGACGACGAGGACACCGACGCGCTCACGCGCACCATCCAGGACTCGACGGGACGACTCGAGAAGCTCATCGACAACCTGCTCGACCAGTCGCGGCTGCAGACGGGGAGCGTGCGGCCCAACCTGCGCGCGGCGTCGGTCGACGAGATCGTGCCGCTCGCGATCGAGCCCTACGGTCCGGGCGTCGTGCGCCTCGACGTGCCCGACGACCTGCCGCTCGTGCGCACCGACCCCGGCCTGCTCGAGCGGGCGGTCGCGAACCTCACGTCGAACGCGGTGCGGCACAGCCCGCCCGGTGAGCCCGTACGGATCACGGCCTCGGCGGGACCCCGGGAGATCGAGCTGCGGATCGTCGACACGGGCCGCGGCCTGTCCGACGAGTCCAAGGTCCGCATGTTCGAGCCGTTCCAACGTCTCGGGGACACGACCGGTGAAGGCCTGGGCCTGGGGCTCGCGGTCGCGGACGGGCTCGCCCGGGCCGTGGGCGCGAGCATCACGCCCGAGGACACGCCCGGCGGCGGACTGACCATGGTGGTCACGGTCCCGCGCGAGGCGCGGGAGGATGACGACGTGAGCACGGACGGCACAGGCAGCGCGGACAGCGGCACCCACGGTACGAGCAGCACGAGCGAGACGGACGAGGTGCGCGGATGAGCGGCGACGGCAACCGGGTGCTCGTCGTCGACGACGACGCCGGGCTCGTGCGCGCGCTCGCGATCAACCTGCGCGCGCACGGCTGGGACGTGACGGTCGCCATGACGGGCGCCGAGGCCCTCGACGCGGCCGCGAGCGCCCGGCCCGACGTGATCCTGCTCGACCTGGGCCTGCCCGACCTCTCGGGGTTCGAGGTCATCGAGGGCATCCGCGGGTGGAGTGCCGTGCCGATCGTGGTGCTCTCGGCGCGTCAGCTGGGCGACGACAAGGTCGACGCGCTCGACGCGGGCGCGGACGACTACGTGACCAAGCCGTTCGCGATGAACGAGCTGCTCGCGCGGCTGCGGGCCGCGGTGCGTCGCGCCCAGCCGGCCGAGGTGTCCGAGCCGGTCGTGGAGGCGGGCGACCTGCGGATCGACCTGGCCCGCCGCCGGGTGCTGCGGGCCGGGCAGGAGGTCCGGCTGAGCCCCACCGAGTGGTCGCTGCTCGAGGTGCTGGTGCGCCACCGGGGCCGCATGGTCGGGCGGCTGCAGCTCCTGCACGACGTGTGGGGGCCTGCGTACTCGGCCGAGACCAACTACCTGCGCGTCTACACCGCGCAGCTGCGGCGCAAGCTCGAGGACGACCCCGCGAACCCCCGGCACATCATCACCCAGCCGGGCATGGGCTATCTCTTCGAGGTCTGACCGCCCGTCCTGCCCCGTGGCTCGCACCTGTCCGCCGGTGACACGCACCTTGCCGGCCCGAGGCGGGAACCCCTGCGCCACGCCGACCGTTGTGCGTTCGACCCGACGAAGGAGACCCGTCATGCTGTGCCCTCTCGATCAGACCGTGCTCGTGATGTCCGACCGCAAGGGAGTGGAGATCGACTACTGCCCCACGTGCCGCGGTGTGTGGCTCGACCGGGGTGAGCTCGACAAGATCATCGACCGCAGCCTCGAGGCCGAGATCGCCGCCGAGGCCGGCGGCCCGGCGGCAGCCGCGGCTCCGCGCGCGGCGACGCCCCCGCCCGTGCAGTACCCGCCGACCCAGCAGCTGCCGGTCCCGCCGCAGCCCGCGCCCTACGGCTACGCGGACGACCGTCGCCGGGACGACTACCGGGGCGACGACCGCCGCCGGGACGACTACCGCGGGGACGACCGGTACCGCGGGTCCGACCGCGGGTCGGACCAGTACCGCAGCGACGACCCGCGCTACCGCAAGCGCAAGAAGAAGGAGTCCTGGCTCGAGGACCTCTTCGACTTCTGAGCCTCGGACGGCGCCGTCCCTCGCGGGGCGGCGCCGTCGTCGTGCATCCCTCGAGCTCTGTCCCCTCTCCACCTGCTGAACTTCCTCTGACCCCCGGATCGGACCGACATGGCTGTCCTCGACACGTTCTCCCTCGCCGGCCGCACGGCGCTCGTCACGGGCGCGAGCCGCGGGATCGGGCGCGGGCTCGCGCAGGCGCTGGGGGAGGCGGGGGCGCAGGTCGCGCTGACGGCGACGACGCTCGACGCCGCGCAGGCGGCGGCCGACGAGCTGCGGGCACTGGGGCTCGCGGCGCACGGCTACGAGCTCGACGTCACGGACCGCGAGCAGGTCGACGACGTCGTGGCGCAGGTCGGGCGCGAGGGCGGCGGTGTCGACGTGCTCGTCAACAACGCGGGGATCTCGATCGGGGGAGCGGCCCTCGAGATCGAGGACGACGTGTGGCACCGCACGCTCGCGACGAACCTCGACGGCGTCTGGTACTGCTCGCGCGCCGTGGCCCGACAGATGGTCGCGGAGGGTCGGGGCGGGGCGATCGTCAACGTGGGGTCGATGTCCGCGCAGATCGTCAACCGTCCGCGGTGGCAGCCCGCGTACCTGGCGTCGAAGGCCGCGGTGCACCAGCTGACCAAGGGGCTCGCGGCCGAGTGGGCGCCGCACGGGATCCGGGTCAACGCGATCGCGCCCGGCTACATCCTGACCGAGGCGTCGCCCGTGGACCAGCCCGAGTACTACGACGACTGCGTGGCCCCCGCCGCGATGAAGCGGTGGGGCACCCCCGCCGAGCTGGGGCCGGTCGTGGTCATGCTCGCGAGCGAGGCGTCGAGCTTCATGACGGGGGCCGTCGTGACGGTCGACGGCGGGTACACGCTCTTCTGATCGGCGACGTGCCGGGCCTGCCCTCGCGGGCTCGCCCGGTCTGACTCTTGGCCCCTTTCGGGTTGCGAATCGCAAAACAAAAAGGGTGAACCTTCTACTTCTGCTTGACGCTTGTCAGAAGTCTCCCTAGGGTCGGGCGTGCACCGGGACCCCGCCACCGCGGGGCCGGGCCGAGGTCAGGGCCCACGACGTCGTGGGCCACGGGATCGGTCACGCAGCCCGCGTGCAGACACGGCTCGCCCGTTCGACCTCACGTGCCCGCAGGGCGCGCGGGGTCACCGGTGCGAGCGCGCAGGGATTCGACGACGAATACCTGACCGCTGCCGGATCCCCACGGTCCGGGTCGGCGGGCAGAGGAGAGGGAGAACCATGACGCAGGACACCGCCGCCCCCGACGGACTGCTCAAGCGACAGATCTCGCGCCGGTCGATGCTGGCCGGGACGGTCGCGAGCCTCGTGGCGCCCACGGCGCTCGGCCTCGGCGCGGCTCCCGCCGCGGCGCACGGCAACGGGAACCACGGCAAGCCCGACAAGGACAAGGGCAAGCCGGACAAGAACAAGGTCCGCCGCCTGACGATGTACGCCGAGGCGCTGCCCGGCGGCCTCGTCGGCTACGGGCTCGAGCCCGGCAAGGCCACGGTCCCGGGGCCGACCCTCGAGATGTGGGAGGGCGAGACCTTCGAGATCACCCTGGTCAACACCACCGACAAGCGGCTCTCGCTGCACGCGCACGGCGTGAGCTACAGCCACGACTCCGACGGCAGCCCGCTCAACGCGTCGTTCAACGAGCCCGGCCAGTCGCGGACCTACGTGTGGCGCACCCACGCCGCGTACACGACCAAGGGCGGCCAGTGGATGCCCGGGAGCGCCGGCTACTGGCACTATCACGACCACGCGCTGGGCACGGACCACGGCACCGAGGGCGTCAAGGTCGGCATGTACGGCGCTCTCATCGTCCGGCGCAAGGGAGACGTCCTGCCGGACCGCCAGTACACGGTCGCGTTCAACGGGATGTCGATCAACAACCAGGTCGCGCCGAACGTGCCCGTGTTCGAGGCGAACGAGGGCGAGCGGGTCGAGTTCGTGGCGATCGGCCACGGCAACGCGTTCCACACCTTCCACCTGCACGCGCACCGGTGGGCGAACAACCGCACGGGCTATCTCACGGGTCCGAACGACCCGACCCAGGTCATCGACACGCGCGACCTCAACCCGGGCGACTCGTTCGGGTTCCAGGTGATCGCGGGCGAGAAGGTCGGCCCCGGCGCGTGGATGGTCCACTGCCACGTGCAGTCCCACTCCGACATGGGCATGGGCGGGATCTTCCTGGTCGCCGACAAGGACGGCAGCGTGCCCGAGCACGCGCAGGCCGCGCTCCACCGCTACCAGGGGCACGCGCACCACTAACCCGGTCGGGCGCTCGGAGCGACGAGCCAGGACCGGCGGGGCCTCGACGTCCCGCCGGTCCTGGCACGCCGACGCTGTCGCCTCGGGCGACACCTAGACTCGACCCTCGTGCGCCAGGTTCTCAAGCAGTGGGTCGATCCGTTCATCGTGGCGCTCGTCGCGACCATGGTCCTGGGGCTCGTGGTCCCGGTCCCCGCAGAGGCCCAGCGCGTCGTGGACGCGGTCGCGGACGTCGCGGTCGCGGTCCTCTTCCTCGTCTACGGCATGCGCCTGTCGACTACCGAGGTGTGGGCGGGCCTGAAGAACGTCCGGCTCCAGGGCGGCATCCTCGCCTCGACCTACGTCGTCTTCCCGCTCGTCGGCCTCGCGGTCTCGTGGGCCGTGACGCCGCTGGTCGGCGCGCCGCTCGCGGCGGGCATCCTCTTCCTGTCGTTGCTGCCCTCGACCGTCCAGTCGTCCGTGGCGTTCACCTCGGTCGCGCGCGGGAACATCGCCGGAGCGATCTGCGGGGCCACGGTCTCGAACGTCGTGGGCATGGTCGTGACGCCGCTGCTGGTCCTGTGGTTCATGTCGTCGAGCGGTGCGACGGGCGGGCTGAGCGGGTTGCGCGACGTCCTGGTGCGCCTGCTCGCCCCGTTCGTCGTCGGCCAGCTCCTGCAGCCGTTCGTCGGCCGGTGGATCCGGGCCAGGCGGTGGCTCACGCTGTCCGTGGACCGGGGCACGATCCTGATCGTGGTCTTCGGGGCGGTCGCCGCGGCGACGAGCGCGGGGGTGTGGGCCGGGATCTCGGCGTGGACGATCGTCGCGCTCGTCGGGATCAGCGCCTTGATCCTGGTCGTCATGCTCGCGGTCACGTGGTGGGGCGGCGCCGGGCTGCGGCTCGGTGTCGAGGACCGGATCGCGCTGCTCATGTGCGGGTCCAAGAAGAGCCTGGCCACGGGCCTGCCCATGGCCGCGGTGCTCTTCCCCGTCGCGGTCGCGGGCACCGTGGCGGTGCCAGTGATCGTCTTCCACCAGCTCCAGCTCATCGTGTGCGCGGTCCTGGCGCGCAGGCTCGCGCTGCGCGCCGACGCCTGAGGCCCGGCCGGGCGGCCGGCGGGGCCGGAGCGAGGGCGGCGAGCGCGAGGACCGATCCGTCGTCGGTCCCTCGCGCTCGGCGCGCGGCGCGCGTCGTCATCGGCCCGACGGCGTCACGCGCCCCAGCCCGCGAAGCGCCCCACGGCGACGAACACCGCGAGCAGCAGCAGGACGGTGTTGACCGGCACGGACTGCTTCTCGCCCAGGCGGACGTGCAGGGGGATCGCGCCGATCTGCGTGACGGCGAGGCCGACGGCGGCGATCGGGGTCAGGATGGGGGCGATCCCGGTCAGGACTGGCAGGATCAGGCCGATCGCGCCCAGCAGCTCGAGCGCACCGAGGGCGCGGGTGGCTGCGAGACGGCCGGGCGTGACCCAGCGCATCTTCTCCATGAGCTTGTCGGCCGGGGTGGTGAGCTTCATGAAGCCCGCACCGGCGAAGGCGACGGCGAGCAGTCCAGCGGCGATCCAGAGGGCGATGTTCATGGGTTTCCTTCGAGGTCGGTGGCGCGGGTCGCGCCACGGTGGGGAGGTCCGTGGGTCACTGTCCGTCTGGTCAGTCACCTTTTGTGCCGGAGGACATCATGGGTAACCTGAAGAAGGTCTACAAAAGGCACACCGGTGTTCCCGGTGAGTCAGGAAACGGAGAACCCATGACCGCGACGGCCTCCGGCGCCCACCAGGCGCCAGGTCCCGACGCTCAGCACGTGCCACGGCCCCGCGCGCTCCACGTGCCGGGTCCTGACGGTCTGCACGTGCCACTTCCCGACGGTGGCGGTTGCGGCGCCGACCACGCGACCAGCGAGGTCCGGCGCGTGCTCGACCGGGTCGGCGACAAGTGGAGCGTCCTCATCCTCGGCACGCTCTCGAGCGGGCCGCTGCGGTTCACCGAGCTCCTGCACGGGATCAGCGGGATCTCCCAGCGCATGCTGACGCTCAACCTGCGCCAGCTCGAGCGCGACGGGCTCGTGAGCAGGACCGTTCACGCCGTGGTCCCGCCGCGAGTCGACTACGAGCTCACGGAGCTCGGTCGCACGCTGCTCCCGCCGGTGCTCGCCCTGGTCCGGTGGGCCATGGAGAACACCGACGAGATCCAGGGGCATCGCGAGGGCTTCGACGCGAAGTCCGCGGGCGGCCAGGCGTGACCCGCGGCTGAGCGAGCCGGCCGGCCACGGCGTTCGGCGCGGCGACGGCACGGTCGATCAGAGCACAGGACCGATCCGCCCCGCGAGCCTGCGACCTCAGCCCGCCGCGACCTGGTCGCGGATCTGGCGCTTGGCGCGCAGCAGGATGCCGGTCATGCCGTTGAGGCGCAGAGGGCTCACCGCGTTGGTCAGCCCGATCGTGAACGGGTAGTCGTCGGGCACGGCGAGGGCCTGCTCGGGCGTCAGGCCCTCGAGTCCCTGGGCCAGGATCGAGGCGAACCCGCGGGTCGTGGGGGCCTCGGCCGGTGCGGTCGCGTACAGGTGGACGCCGTCGGCCTCGACCTCGGCGAACGCGCGGACCGGGGACTGGCACTCCTCGACGCGCTCGAGCAGTCCCGGGGCGTTCTGGTAGCGCGCGGGCAGGTCGGGCAGCTCGCGCGAGAACTCCAGCAGGAGCTGGAGCCGGTCGCGCTCGCCGAGCGCGAGGAAGTCGTCGCGGATCTCGGCGAGGACCGGGGGCAGCTCGGTCGTGGCGTCGTCAGTCATCCGTCGATCTTCCCACCCGGGGGCGTCCACCGGCAGCCCGCGCCCGCCCTGCGGACGGCCGCGGCGCGCGACCCTCGAGAGTTCGCCCGCCCTCGCCGCGCACCGCCCGACGCCCGTGGATACGTTGGGCCCGAGCGCGCCGACCCCCGGCGCGGAGGGACGGAGAGTCATGGGAAAGCTGTCGAACGACCTGCGCACGTTGAGCCACGAGGCCTACCTCTATCTCTACCCGCTCGTGACCATGGACCTGACGCGTCGCCAGGGCACCAACGTGGAGGCGGGGGTCCGCCCGGGGTTCGGGCCGCCCAACACGTTCCATCACCTGCGCGCGTTCCCACCCGCGGACTTCCGTGCGGTCGTCCGACCCAACTTCGACACGCTCTACGCGAACCTGTGGCTCGACCTGACCGACGGGCCGGTGCTGCTGCACGTCCCGGACACCGACGACCGTTACTACATGCTGCCCCTGCTGGACATGTGGACCGACGTGTTCGCGACGATCGGCAAGCGGACCACGGGGACGGGCGCGGGCGACTACCTGGTCGTGGGGCCCGACTACGAGGGCGACCTCACCGAGTTCTACGACGACCTTCCCGAGGAGGTCGCGCTGATCGTCGCGCCGACCCCGCACGTGTGGGCCATCGGTCGTATCCAGACGAACGGCCCCGCGGACTACCCGGCCGTGCACGCGGTGCAGGACGGCATGAGCGTGCGCGCGCTGGGCGACCGTCCGCCGTTCGTGATCGACCCGACCGCGGACACGCGGACCGAGCCCCTGCGGCAGGTCGACGCCCTCAGCGCGGTCGACTTCTTCACCTACGCGACCCGTCTGCTCGACACCAACCCGCCGCACCCCACGGACTTCTCGGTGCTCGCGCGCATCGGTGCGCTGGGCATCGTCCCGGGCGACGAGTTCGACCCCGGTCAGTTCGACGAGGCCGAGATCGTCGAGATCGAGGCGGGCGCCGCGAGCGCGCGGGAGCTGCTGGGTGCGTCGCAGGCGACGCTGGGGATCGCGGCGAACGGGTGGTCGCTCTTCCGGCAGCCGATGGGCGTCTACGGCAACTACTACCTCCAGCGGGCGTTCATCACGCTCGTAGGGCTCGGGGCGAACCCGGTCGAGGACGCGATCTACCCCTTCCTCGTCGAGGACGCGGACGGGGAGGCCGTGAACGGCGACCACGACTACGTGCTGCACTTCGACGCCGACCAGCTCCCGCCCGCGGAGGCCTTCTGGTCGGTCACGATGTACGACGCCGAGGGGTTCCAGGTCGCCAACGCCCTGGACCGGTTCGCGCTCGGTGACCGCGACGACCTGCGGTACGGGGCGGACGGTTCGCTCGACCTCTACCTCCAGCACGAGAGCCCCGGCGCGGACCGCGAGTCCAACTGGCTCCCCGCCCCGCGGGGACCCGTGGGCGTGACGATGCGCCTCTACGCGCCGCGGCCCGAGGCGCTCGACGGTCGCTGGGTCCCGCCGGTCGTGCGCAGGGTCTGAGCGGTGGAGCCCGGGGTGGCCGGCCGGCGCCGCCCCGGGCGTCCTGCGGTGAGGACGAGGGATGCCCGACGGCGGTGGGCCGGGTCGCGGACCCGGCCCACCGCCGTCGGGCACCAGGAGAGCGCCCCGTGCGGGGCATCACCTCAGAGGCGCGCGGGGACCTCGCCCGGCTCGGTGCCCTTGACGATCGGGACGCGGACCGCGTTGCCCCACTCGGTCCACGAGCCGTCGTAGTTGCGGACCTTGTCGAAGCCGAGCAGGTACGTCAGCGCGAACCACGTGTGGCTCGAACGCTCGCCGATGCGGCAGTAGGTGATGACCTCGTCGTCGGTCGACAGTCCCAGGCCGCCCTCCTGGTAGATCGCCTCGAGCTCCTCGCGCGACTTGTAGGTGCCGTCCTCGGCGACCGCGGTCGCCCACGGGACGTTGCGCGCGGTGGGGATGTGACCGCCGCGCAGCACGCCCTCCTCGGGGTAGTCCGGGATGTGCAGGCGCTCGCCCGTGAACTCCTGGGGCGAACGGATGTCGACCAGCGGGCCGTTGCCCAGGTGAGCGAGCACGTCCTCCTTGAAGGCGCGGATCGTCTCGTCGTCGCGCTCGACCACGGGGTACTCGACGGGCTCGGGCGTGGGGACGTCGGTCGTGGTCTCGCGGGCCTCGGCGATCCACTTGCCGCGCCCGCCGTCGAGGAGGCGGACGTCCTCGTGGCCGAACAGCGTGAAGACCCATGCCGAGTACGCGGCCCACCAGTTGTTCTTGTCGCCGTACAGGACGACCGTGGTGTCGCGCGAGATGCCCTTGGAGCCGAGCAGCTGGGCGAAGCCCTTGCCGTCGAGGTAGTCGCGCAGGTCGGGGTCGTTGAGGTCGGTGTGCCAGTCGACCTTGACCGCGCCCGGGATGTGCCTGGTCTCGTAGAGCAGCACGTCCTCGTCGGACTCGACGACGACGACGTTCTCGTCGTGCAGGTGCTCGGCGAGCCAGTCCGTGGAGACGAGGCGGTCGGGGTGGGCGTAGGCGGCGATCTTCTCGGTCGTGTCGAGGGGTGCGGACATGATGTCCTCCTGAGGCTCATGGGCTGGCAGGGCGGCGGCGGGGATGCACGCAGGACGGCGCGGGCGGGGTCGGGCTGAGACGTGCGTGCCGGCGCGGTGGGTACCGCTCGGGCACGTTCGTCACTCTAGGAACGGTGTCCACGGACCGGAAGGCCCGTCGCACATGCTGAGACAGTGTTACCCGTCGGAGGGCAGCGCCAGGGCGGCCGAGGACGGGCCCGTCAGTCGCGAGCGATGGGTGCTGTCACCGCGCCCGTGAGGGAGACCAGGTCCGCGGGGGCCAGGCCCACGTCGAGCCCGCGGCGCCCGCCCGAGACGTAGACGGCGTCGAACGCCAGTGCCGACTCGTCGATCACGGTGCGCAGCCGCTGGCGCTGGCCCAGGGGCGAGATGCCGCCCACCACGTACCCGGTCGCGCGCTCGGCCGCGGACTGCTCGGCCATCGCGGCCTTCTTGCCGCCCGCCGCGTGGGCGAGCGCCTTGAGGTCGAGCTTGCGGTCCACGGGCACGACGCCCACGACGAGCGTCCCGTCGACCGAGGTGACCAGGGTCTTGAACACCTGCTCGGCCGGGATGCCGATCGCGGCCGCCGCCTCGAGCCCGTAGCTCAGGTCGGACGACGGGTCGTGCTCGTAGGGGTGGACGGTGTGCGGGACCCCGGCCTTCTCGAGCGCGACGAGCGCGGGGGTGCCTGCGTGGGGGGAGGACTTCTGCTTCTTGGCCACAGGGAGATTGTGCCCCCTAGGCGCGCGTCTCCGGCGGCGGCGAAGGAGCGGAGGCGGGCTCCGGCCGTGTCGCCGAGTCCTCCACGAAGCGTGGACGGCAGGCGAACCAGCCGGCGACCACTCCGGGGACCACGGTCGCTGCGAGCGCGAGGAGCGGGATCGTCCACGAGCCGGTCGCCTCGCGGAGAAGGCCCAGGCCCAGCGGGCCGAAGCAGGCCAGGCCGTAGCCGATCCCCTGGACGAAGCCGGAGACGGCCGAGGCCGACTCCGGGGTCCTGGTCCGGCGGTTGATCAGCGTCATGCAGAGCGGGAACGTGCTCACCCCGATACCCAGGGCGCACACCCAGAGCACCGTGCCGCCGAGCGGGGAGAGGATCAGGCCCAGGTAGCCGGCCATCAGGACGACCGAGCACGCGACGACCACGACGAACGGGTTCGCCATGCGCGTGGCCACGTGCGGGACCACCAACGCCGCGGCCACGCCCCAGGCCGAGTACAGCGCGATCATGGAGCCGCCCAGGGCCGGGCTCCCGCCCGCGTCGGTGAGCACGGCCGGCACCCAGGTGATGATCCCGTAGTTGGACAGGGCCATCATTGCGAACAGGACGACCAGACCCCAGGCGGTCGACGACCGGCTGATCCGCGGCCTCGCCCCCGTGGTCGCCGGGACGCTCGGGCGGTGGTGGTCGGCGGGCAGCCGCGCTGCCAGGACGAGCCACACCACCGCGGCCAGCGCGGCCGGGACCGCCCAGACCCCTACCGAGAGCCGCCAGCTCGTCGCCTCCGCCACCGGGACGGCCAGCAGCGGGGCGACGAACTGACCCGTCTGCATCAGGAGCAGGTAGAGCGAGGTCCACAGGGCGATCCGGTCGGGGAACCAAGCCTTCACCAGGGGGACGATCACGACGTTCGCGGCGCCGATCCCGGCCAGGGCCAGCACGGTCGACAGCACGAGCGCGAGGGGAGTCGGTGAGAAGGCGCGCACCACGAGCGACAGGGCGGTCAGGCCCAGCGCCACCGTGGCCGTGCGCTCGAGCCCGAACCTCCTCGTCACCACCGGGGCGAGAAACCCGAAGACGGCGAACGACGCCGCAGGCACGGTCCCGAGCAGGCCCGCCAGGGCCACCCCGAACCCGAGGTCGGACCCCATGATCTCGAGGAGCGGGGTGAATCCGGTCACGGCCGTGCGGAGGTTGACCGCCGTCAGCGCGACGGCAAGGCCGGCCCACATGGTCAGGCGCCCACGGCGTACCGGGATGCGCGCTGGAGAGAGTGTCGTCACGCTAAACTCCACGATGAGATCGGCGAATGATGGGATCATGGGATGAATCCAGGTGAGTCTGACACACGGCGGCCGATGCGTCGAGCAGGTCTGATCGACCAGGCGGTCGAGCGCTTCCGCGACGAGGTGGTCTCCGGTCGCTGGCCGGTCGGCGAACGGATACCGACCGAGACCGACCTGGTGGCGGAGTTCGGGGTGGGGCGGAACACGGTCCGCGAAGCGCTCCAGTCGTTGGTGCACGCGGGCCTGCTGCGCCGTGAGCAGGGCCGCGGCACCTTCGTCATCTCCAGCTCCGAGCTGACGAGCACCCTGGAACGCCAGCTCGCCGGGGGCAGCCGTCGCCACTACCTGGAGCTGCGCCTCGCCCTGGACAGCACCGCGGCCTCGCTCGCCGCATCGAGCCGCTCGGAAGCCGACGTCGAGCTGCTGCGCGAGCTGCGCGACCGACGCGCATCGATCTGGTCGACCGGTGACCGCGACCAGCGGGCAGGCGCCGACCTCGACCTGCACCGTGCGATCGTGGCGGCCACGCACAACCCGCTCTACCTGCAGCTCTACTCCAGCATGCTCGACGTCTTCGCGGTCCACATGCGCGACGAGGAGCACGAGGACGAGGACGCGGCCCACCGTCGCCACCACGAGCTGGTCGAGGCGATCGCGGAGGGGGACGCCGATCGGGCAGCGGCGATGGTGGCCGCCATCTTCGGGCCGTTCATGCACTGAGCCGCGGAGCGGGCTCCGCTAGACGTTCACGTCGACGAGCGAGCCGATCCCGAACGTCACCGCCATGGCGATCGCGCCACCCAGGACCGTGCGGATCGTGGCCCGCCGGGTCGGCGACTGCCCGAGCCTCGCGCTGCCCCAACCCGTGAGGACCAACGCCAGGACGACCGCGACGAACGTCACGGGGATCCGTGCTGCGGTGGGGGACAGGAGGATCGCGGCCATGGGGAGCAGACCACCCACCGTGAACGAGACGATCGAGGCGACCGCGGCCTCCCACGGCGAGGTCAGGTCGTCGGGGTCGATGTTGAGCTCGGCGTCGGCGTGCGCCGCGAGCGGGTCGTGCGCCGTGAGCTGGACGGCGACCTCGTGCGCGAGCTCGGGCGTGAGCCCCTTGGCCCGGTAGATCCCCGCGAGCTCGGCGAGCTCCTCGTCGGGCATGGTCGCGAGCTCCTGGCGCTCCTTGGCGAGCATGGCCTCCTCGGTGTCGCGCTGCGTGCTCACCGAGACGTACTCGCCCGCGGCCATCGACAAGGCCCCGGCGAGCAGCGCGGCGGCGCCCGCGGTCGCGATGACGGGGATCGACGTGCTGGTGGCGGCGACACCCACGACCACGCCCGCGGTCGAGACGATCCCGTCGTTCGCGCCGAGCACCCCGGCGCGCAGCCTGTTGAGCCGCGACCCGGTCCCCTCGGTCTGGTGCTGCTCTCCCTCGTGCGGTGTCGTCTCCTGGTCGCGTGCGCTCATGAGGCCACGGTAGGACGGGGGAGCGAGCCTGTCGTGGTGGGCCACGACGCGCTCGCTCCCGTCCCGGGCGCCGAGCGTGTGACCTGCACCTCAGGCCCGCGAGGACCTTCGTCCCTGGCCGACCCCGGCCCGTCCTGAGAGGCTCGAGGTGGCAGAGGTGACCGCCGGCAGGGGATGCGTCAGGGGCGCATCGGAGCAGGGAGAACGCACATGAGCATCGACGACCCTCGTATCGAACGGATCCTCGCGGCCGCGTCGCGGGCCCCCAGCGTCCACAACACCCAGCCGTGGTCGGTCCGCGTGCGCGGCACCACGCTCGACGTCCTGGCCGACGACTCGCGCCGACTGACGCACGCCGACCCCGCCGGTCGCGAGATGCTCATCAGCTGTGGCGCGTTCCTCGCGAACCTGCGCGTCGCGGCGCGCCGCGAGTCCTTCCGTCCGGTGCTGACGCTGCTGCCCGACGACGCCGACCCTGCCCTGGTCGCCCGCGTCGACCTGGTGCCCGGCGTCCTGCCCGACGCCGACGAGCTCGACCTCGCGGTCGCGATCGAGCGGCGTGCCACGTCCCGGGTGCCGTTCGAGGACCAGCCGCTCGACGCCGACGTCGTCGACGACCTGGACAAGGCTGCGACGTCCGAGGGCGCACGGCTCGTGACGCTCGCGCCGCAGGCCCCCGAGCGGACCGTGCTGCTGGACCTCGTGCGCGAGGCAGAGGAGGCCGCCGGCAAGGACCACTCGGGCCGGGTCGAGCAGGCGCGCTGGGTGACGAACGACCCCGACCGCCCCGACGGCATCCCGGTCGCTGCGCTCGGACCCCGCAGCGAGGACGCGCTGGCGCCCGTGCGGCACTTCGGCGGCGACTCCACGAGCGACCGGGCCGCGTTCGAGCACCGGTCGACGCTCGCGGTCCTCACGACCCCGGGCGACTCCGTGCGCGACTGGCTGGCCGCCGGTCAGGCGCTCGAACGCGTCCTGCTGACCGCGACCACCTACTTCGTGCACGCGTCGTTCGCGACGACCGTCCTGGAGAACCCGACCACACGGGCCGCGCTCACGGCGGCCCTCGACGCGGGGGCGCCTCAGATGGTGCTGCGACTGGGATACAGCGCGACGTCCCCCCGCACGCCTCGCCGCCCGGCCGACGACGTGGTCCGGTAGACCCCGTCAGATCGTCCCGACCGCCACGACGCTCAGCACCACGGCCCCGGCCTCGTCGCTCGCCGCGAGGTCGACGACGGCGCTGATCGCCCAGTCGTGGTCGCCGGCCGGGTCGTCGAGCACCTGGCGGACGAACCACGTGCCGGGCTCGACGCGCTCGCCGTCGGGCCGCACGCCGTTCTCGAAGATCTGCACGAGGGCCGACGACCGCGCCGCGGCGTCCACGCCGATCGCGTCGTTGCCGTGCAGCTCGAACATCGGGTCGAGCGCGTCGGCCCACGCGTCGCCGTCCCAGCCGCTCGCCTTGTCGAGGGCCTCGAGCGCGTCGTAGTTCTCGCGCGCCGCGAGCTCGACCCGGCGGAACAGGGCGTTGCGGACCAGGACGCGGAACGAGCGCGGGTTGCCCGTGACCGGGCGGACCGGGGCCTCGGCGCCCGTGCCGGACAGCGGGCCGTCGCCGACCTCGTCGTCCGCGTCGTCGTCGACCGGGTTGGCCAGGCGCTCCCACTCGTCGAGCAGCGACGAGTCGGTGCCGCGCACCAGCTCGCCCAGCCACTCGGTGATGTCCTGGACCTCCTCGGTGCGGTGCTCCTCGGAGATCGTCTGGCGCATCGAGCGGTACGCGTCCGCGAGGTAGCGCAGCACGACGCCCTCGGTGCGGTCCAGGCCGTACACGGACACGAACTCTCCGAAGGTCATGGCCCGCTCGACCATGTCCCGCACGACCGACTTGGGCGAGAGCTCGGCGTCGGAGACCCACGGGTTCGAGTGCTTGTACGTGACGAACGCGGGCTCGAGCAGGTCTGCGAGGGGCTTGGGCCACGTGATGGTCTCGAGCAGCGCCATGCGCTCCTCGTACTCGTACCCCTCGGCCTTCATGGCCGCCACGGCCTCGCCGCGGGCCCGGTGCTGCTGCGCGACGAGCACCTGGCGCGGGTCGGACAGCGTGGCCTCCAGGACCGAGACGACGTCGAGCGCGTGCGTGGGGGACTCGACGTCGAGCAGGTCGAGCGCCGCGAGCGCGAACGGCGACAAGGGCTGGTTGAGCGCGAACTCGCGCGGCAGGTCGACCGTGAGGCGCACCGTGGGGCGCTGCCCGCTCGGGTACGTCGGGTCGGGCACGCGCACGCGCTCGACGATGCCCGCGACGCGCAGCGAGCGGTAGATGCGGAACACCTGGCGCACGTGGCGCTCGCGCTGGGCCTCGGTGTCGTGGTTGGCCGTGAGCAGGTGCTTCATGGCTCGGACCGGGTCCTCGCCCTTGTCACCGCGCGCGAGCACGTTGAGCACCATGGCGTGGTTGACCGTGAAGTGGCTGGTCAGGGCCTCGGGGTCGGCGTCGCGCAGACGCTCGAACGTCGCGTCGGTCCAGTTGACCGCACCTGCGGGTGCCTTCTTGCGGACGATCTTCTTGAGCTTCTTGGGGTCGTCCCCGGCCTTGGCGAGCAGCTTGCGGTTCTCGATCACGTGCTCGGGGGCCATGACGAGGACCTCACCGAGCGTGTCGTAGCCCGCACGGCCGGCGCGGCCCGCGATCTGGTGGAACTCGCGTGCCGTGAGGTGGCGCATGCGCTCGCCGTCGAACTTCACGAGGCTCGTCATGAGGACGGTGCGGATGGGGACGTTGATGCCGACGCCCAGGGTGTCGGTGCCGCACACGACCTTGAGCAGCCCGGCCTGGGTCAGGCGTTCGACCACGCGACGGTACTTGGGCAGCATGCCCGCGTGGTGCACGCCCACGCCGTGGCGCAGGAACTTGCTGAGCGTCCTGCCGAACCCCGACGTGAAGCGGAAGTCGCCCAGCTCGGCCGCGATCGCGTCCTTCTCCGAGCGGCTCGCGACGTTGATGCTCAGCAGGGCCTGGGCGCGGTCGACCGCGTCCTTCTGGGTGAAGTGCACGACGTAGACGGGCGCCCGGTGCGTCGTGACGAGCTCCTCGATGACCTCGCCCAGCGGCTCGACGACGTAGGCGAACGTGAGCGGCACGGGACGCTCGGCGCTCGTGACCTCGGCGACGGGGCGTCCCGTGCGGGTCTCGAGGTCCTCGGTGAACGTGCTCGTGTCGCCCAGCGTCGCGGACATGAGCACGAACTGCGCCTGGGGCAGCTCGAGGAGCGGGACCTGCCAGGCCCAGCCGCGCTGTGGGTCCGCGTAGTAGTGGAACTCGTCCATGACGACCTGCGCGACGTCCGCGTCGGCGCCGTCGCGCAGCGCGATGTTCGCGAGGATCTCCGCGGTGCAGCAGATGATCGGTGCGGTCGGGTTGACCGACGAGTCACCCGTCATCATGCCCACGTTCGCGGACCCGAACACCGCGACGAGAGCGAAGAACTTCTCGCTCACGAGCGCCTTGAGCGGGGCCGTGTAGTAGCTGCGCCCGGGGGTTCCTGCACGGTGCGCGGCGAGGGCCGCGTAGTGCGCGCCGACCGCCACGAGCGACTTGCCCGACCCCGTGGGCGTGGCCAGGATGACGTGCGCGCCCGAGAAGATCTCGATGACGGCCTCGTCCTGGTGGGCGTAGAGGTCGATCCCCGTCTCGGTGGCCCACTCGGTGAACCCTTCGTAGAGGGCGTCAGGGTCGGGGGTGCCCGAGCCGTCCGGTGCCGGCAGGTGACGAACCAGGCCGGGCTCGGGACGGGTGGTGGGGGTCGTGGTGCTCATCGTGGCCATTGTCGCAGAGCGGGCGCCTGGCGGTGGGCCGCGTCGCGTGGTCGCCCGGCTGTGCCGCGCCACCGAGGGGCGGCAACCTTATGGCTCCCGTGGACAGCGCTGTCATGCCATGCAAAGGTGCAGAACGCCCAGCACTGACGCTGGGTACACCGAGCAGCCCACGCCGTGGTGGGCAGGAGGGCGAGCCGTATGACTCCTCGTCAGCACGCGACAACTCGTTCGAAGCAGCACCGTCGGAGCCCGATCCCGTCGACCGCCCTGGCGCTCGCGCTCCTCGTGGGGGCCGTTCCTGCGGCGACCGCTCTCCCGGCCGCGGGCGCGGCGCCGGCCGCCCCGACCGCGGTCCGGGCCGAGGTCGTCCCGGTGGACCAGCCCCTCGTCTCGTACGTCAACCCCTTCATCGGGACCAAGGACGACGGGAACACCTACCCCGGGGCGAGCGTCCCGTTCGGCATGGTGCAGTTCTCGCCCGACAACGGCCACAACGTCGGGTACGACCACGGGCGCGACCGCATCCGCGGGTTCTCGCTCGTGCACCTCTCGGGTGTCGGGTGCGGGCTGGGCGGCACGCTGCCCGTCCTGCCCACGACGGGCGACGTCACCTCGACCGACTACGGGCAGTACGCCCTGCAGTACTCGCACGACGACGAGGAGGCCTCGCCCGGGTACTACCGCGTGGGGCTCCAGGCGTCGGCGGGCACGATCGACGCCGAGCTCACGGCCGGCGAGCACACCGCGGTCCAGCGCTACACGTTCCCGTCGACCGACAAGGCGAACGTGCTGATCAACACCGGCCAGGCCCTCAACCGGGTCACCGGGTCGACCGTGACCGTGATCGACGACCGCACGGTCGAGACGACCATCACCCAGCGCGGCTTCTGCCAGGACACGCAGCCCTTCACGATCCACACGCGCACGACGTTCGACCGCCCCTTCACGACCTACGGCACCTGGCAGGGCGGCACCGTCACGGCGGGCGCTGCGAGCGCCACGGGCGACGGCCGCGTGGGCGCCTACCTCCGGTTCGACACCACGGGCGGCGACCTCGACGTCGAGGCGACCACGTCGATGAGCTACGTCGACGCAGCGGGAGCCTCCGCGAACCTCGAGGCCGAGGCGGGCACGTTCGACGAGGCCCGCACGGCCGCGACCGCCGCGTGGGAGGAGCGGCTCGGGTCGGTCGCCGTCCAGCGCGGCGCCGAGGACGACCTGCGCACCTTCTACTCCTCGCTCTACCGGAGCTTCCTGGCCCCCAACACGGGCACCGACGTCGACGGGCGCTACCGCGGCTGGGACCAGGAGGTCCACGTCGCCGAGGACTTCACCTACTACCAGAACTTCTCGCTGTGGGACACGTACCGCACGCAGCAGCAGCTGCTCGCGCTCCTCGCCCCGCAGGAGTCGCAGGACATGGCGCTGTCCGTGGTGCGCGCGGCGGAGCATGGCGGCTGGCTGCCGCGCTGGGGCTACGGGACCGTCGAGACCAACATCATGACGGGCGACCCGGCCACGCCGTTCCTCGTGAGCGCGTGGAGCCAGGGGCTCCTCGCAGGGCACGAGGAGGAGGCCTACGCGGTCCTCCAGCAGAGCGCCGACAACATGGCCCCCGCCGACTCGCCGTTCAACGGACGCGCGGGCAACGACACGTACCTGGCGAGCGGGTTCGTCCCGCACGAGCCGGGACGGTCGGGCAAGCCCGGAGACTACGACCTGCAGCACGGTGGTTCGGCAACGCTCGAGTACGCGCTCTCGGACGCGATGCTCGCGACCATGGCGCGCGGCCTCGGCCATGACGAGGACGCCGACCGCTACGCCGCGCGCGGCCAGAGCTACCGTTCGGTGTTCGACCCGCGCACCGGGGCCTTCCGCGCCCGCAACGCCGACGGCCTGTTCGTGGGCGACCCCGACCCGGCCAAGAGCGACGGGTTCCACGAGGGCACCGCGGTCCAGTACCAGTGGCTCGTCCAGCAGGACGTCCCGGGCCTCGTGGACCTGATCGGCGGCACGGACGCCGCCAACGACGCGCTCGACGCGTTCTTCGCGTACGACCAGCTGCTCGTGGACCCCGAGAAGACGGCCCGCGAGGTATGGGTCAACGGCACCTACTCCTACTACGACCAGGACACCTACAACCCCAACAACGAGCCCAACCTCCATGCGCCGTACGTGTACCTGTGGACCGGGCAGCCGTGGAAGACCAACGACGTGGTGCGCGCGGCCCTGACCCTCTTCACCGACGGCCCCGACGGCGTCACGGGCAACGACGACCTGGGCACCATGTCGGCGTGGCACGTCCTGTCGGGGCTCGGGATCTACCCGATCGTGCCGGGCACGGACACGTGGGGCCTCTCGACCCCCCTGTTCGACGACGTCCGGATCGACCTCGACGAGTCGTTCTACGCCCGGAGCGAGCTGCACATCACCGCACCGGGGACGTCGACCGAGAACCGCTACACGGCCTCGGTCACCGCAGGGGACACCACGGTGGACCGCGCCTACCTCACGGGCCCCGAGCTGACCGCGGCCGGAACGCTGTCGTTCGCCACGAGCGCCGAGCACACCGCGTGGGCCACGGGCGAGGACGCCGCGCCGGGCGCGGTCGACCGTGTCGACGTCGAGGTGAGCCGCCTGTTCGCAGGCCTCTCGACCGCGCACCCGGTCATCCGACCGGGCACGACGGTCGACCTCGTGGCGAGCGTCGTCGCGCAGGGCCCGGGCACGGTCTCGGGCGAGATCCAGGTGACCGGGAGCGACGCGGTCCAGGTCCAGGACGGCTCGGGTCCGTGGTCCGTCGTCTCGGACGGGCTGCCGGCCACGAGCGAGATCCCGCTGAGGCTCTCGGCCGCTCCGGGCGTCGCGCCCGGTGCGTACCCCGTCACGGTCGTCGTGACCGACGCCGCAGGGCACGAGGTCTCCCGCGAGGTGACCGTCGTCGTCGCGCAGGAGTCGTGGCTGCGCAGCAGCTTCGACAACGTGGGGATCGGCGACACCGGGGCGGCCAACGCGAACTTCGACGGGCAGGGGGCCTACCTGCTGCGCGACCTGCTCGCCGAGCAGGGTGCCGTCCAGGGCGTGCCGGGACTCGTCCCGGGCACGCAGCTGGGCTACGTGCTCGCGGCCGAGGAGCCGGGGGCGCCCGACAACGTCCGCGCGAACGGCCAGGTGCTCGACGTGCGCGCGAGCATCGGCACGGCGCGCCAGGTCTCGCTGGTCGGCTCGAGCAACAACGGCACGCACGGGGGCGACCTGGTCCTGGGATTCACCGACGGGACGAGCCAGACGTCGCGCGTCGAGCTGAGCGACTGGTGCACGGGGTCGCCCGTGGCCGGGAACATCCTCGTCGCCAAGGCGGGCGCTCGCGGCAGCGGCACGGGGACCCAGCGCATCGGGTGCGGCCTGTACGCCACGGCTCCGGTCGCCGTCCCCGAGGGCAAGGCGCTCGCGACGATCACCCTGCCGCGCGCGACCAACATGCACGTGTTCGCGGTGGCGAGCGATGCGGTCGTGGTGGCTCCTGAGTTCGACGTGGTGGTCTCGGCGAGGACGCAGTGCGTGGCGGGGCGGGTGGTGGTCTCGGCGCGTGCGGTGAGCGGTGAGGACCTGCCGGTGGACGTGAAGGTGTCCTCGGTGTTCGGGTCCAGGTCGTTCGTGGGTCTGGCGTCGGGCAAGAGTGCGTCGGCGTCGTTCGCGACGCGTTCTGGCGCGGTCGAGGCGGGCCAGGTCACGGTCGTGGTCACCCAGGACGGTCGCTCGCAGGAGGTCGTGGCGTCCTACGACGCCACCACCTGCGACTGACCCACCACGTGCCCGCCCGGGGAGGGAACCCCGGGCGGGCACGTCGGTGCGACCCGCCCGACGCGCAGGACACGGGCGGGGCGCCCCCGGTCCGCCGGGACGACCGGCGTTCCGCAGCACGTCACGAGGTCAGGTACGACCAACGAGGGAGCAGAGCGTGAGAACAGCACGAGGCAGGACACGAAGGGTCGTCGCGGCACTCGCCGCAGCGGCCGTTGCGGGCGCGGGGCTCGTGGGAGGGGCGGCGGTCGCCGCCCCGCCGGCACCAGCGGCCGGGGCCTCCGACACCGGACTGGTGACCGACCCGGTCGACCTGGTCGACCCGATGGTCGGCACGGGGCAGGCGAACGGCGTCGTGGGGGAGATCAACAACTTCCCCGGACCGTCGATGCCGTTCGGCATGATGCAGCTCTCGCCCGACACCCAGGTGTCGGTGGGGAACGGCGACCGGGCGTACGCGGGGTACCGCTACTCGCACCAGGCGATCCGCGGGTTCTCGATGAACCACGCGTCGGCCGGGTGCTGGGTGTTCGGCGACGTCCCGATCCTGCCTGTCGCCGGGAGCGTGGGCAGTGCGCCGTGGGACCGCAAGGAGGAGTTCTCGCACGACCAGGAGAGCGCCGAGGTGGGCAGGTACGCGGTGACCCTCAAGAGCTCGGGCATCGAGGCCGAGCTCTCGGCCGCGACGCGCTCGGGCGGCATGACGTTCGACTATCCGCAGACGGGCGACGCGCAGGTCATCGTCAACCCGGGCGGTTCGCTCGGCACGGTCTTCGGGTCCACGGTCGAGGTCACGGGCAGCCGCACGGTCACCGGCTCGGTGTCGAGCGGCGGGTTCTGCGGCAAGGGCAACCGCTACACGCTCTACTACGCGGTCGAGTTCGACCAGGACTTCTCGTCGTTCGGCACGTGGGAGGGCACGACCCTCACGACGGGCGACCGCTCGGCGAAGGGAAGCCGCGCGGGAGCGTGGACGACGTTCGCGCCGGGCTCGACGGTCCAGGCCAAGGTCGCGATGTCGTATGTGAGCGTCGAGGGCGCGCAGGCCAACCTCGCGGCCGAGATCCCGGGCTGGGACTTCGACGCGGTGAGGGACGACAACCGCGCGGCCTGGTCCGACCTGCTGGGCAAGGTCCAGGTCGCGGGCGAGGACGCCGCCGACAAGACCATGTTCTACACCTCGCTCTACCACTCGATGATGCACCCCAACACGTTCGACGACGTCGACGGCCGCTACGTCGGGTTCGACCAGCAGATCCACCAGGTCGCCGACGGTCGCACCCGGTACGCCAACTTCTCCGACTGGGACACCTACCGGTCGCTCGGCGCGCTCCAGGCGGTGCTCGCCCCCGAGCGCGCCTCGGACATGGCGCAGTCGCTCGTGAGCTCGGCCGTCGAGGGCGGCTGGCTCCCGCGCTGGCCCGTCGCCAACGGGTACACGGGGCAGATGACCGGCGACAGCTCGGTGCCTCTCATCGCGAGCATGTACGCGTTCGGTGCGCGGGACTTCGACGCCGAGACGGCGCTCGAGTACATGGTCAAGGGCGCCACGACCGAGGGCCGGACCCCGAGCGGGTACGTCCAGCGGCACGGGATCGGGACCTACCTCGAGCGCGGGTACGCCCCGCAGACCGAGGAGTTCCGGGGTGACCACCGCGTGGTCGGGGCGTCCATCACGCTCGAGTGGTCGGTCGCGGACTTCGCGATCGGTCGCCTCGCGGGGGCCCTGGGGCAGGACGAGACCGCGGCCGAGTACCAGGCGCGCGGCCAGTACTGGCAGAACATCTTCGACCCGAGCACGAGCACGGTCGCAGCCCGCAACGCGGACGGCTCGTTCGTGGTCCCGGACGGGAGCGGCGGGTTCGGGCAGGAAGGCTTCGACGAGGGCAACGCCGAGCAGTACACGTGGCTCGTCCCGCAGAACGTCGCGGCGCTCACCGAGGGGCTGGGCGGTCGGGAGGCCGTGGCCGAGCGGCTCGACCGGTTCACCACGACCCACAACTCGGGTCCCAACGAGCCCCGGCTCTGGATCGGCAACGAGCCGAACTTCGGCGTGCCGTGGCTGTACGACTACGTGGGACAGCCCTGGCGCACGACCGAGCTGGTCGACGAGATCACCGCGACGCTGTTCTCCCCGACGCCGGACGGGAAGCCGGGCAACGACGACCTGGGCGCGCAGGCGGGCTGGTACGTCTGGGCCGCCGCGGGCCTGTACCCCACGACCCCCGGGACCGACGTCCTGGCGATCAACACCCCGCGCTTCGACCGGGTCGTGATCGACCTCGGAGACGGCAAGGCGCTCGACCTGCGGGCGCCGGGCGCGTCGACGGGGCAGCGGTACATCACGGGCATGACGGTCGACGGGCAGCCCTGGGACCGGACCTACCTGCCCGAGGGCCTGATCCACGAGGGCGGGGTCGTCGAGCTGGCCCTGTCGGCCGAGCGCGACACGTCCTGGGGCACGTCGCCCGAGGCCTCGCCGCCGTCGTTCCGCGAGGGTGAGCAGGGGCTCGTCGCGAACGCGGGGAGCGCGCTCGTCTCGGTCGCCCCGGGCGGCACGGCGACGTCGCCGGTCGACGCCCAGCTCTTCGGGGACCTGGAAGCCCAGGTCGCGGTCTCGGTCGACGCGCCCACGGGCATCACGGTCACGGGTGAGGCCCTCGTGCCCGACGGCGCAGGTCACCTGCGCGGTGACCTCACCTTCGCGGTGGGGCAGGACGTGCCCGAGGGCTTCCACGACGTCGAGGTCACGCTCACGGCCGGGGGTACCGAGAGGCGTGTCCCGGTCACGGTGCGGGTCGCGGCCGAGGGAAGCCTGTTCGCGGCGTTCGACACGGTGGGGAGCGCGAGCCAGGCCCAGCGGGGCGGCGCCAACTTCGACGGTGCGGGGAACTCGTTCTCGCGCGAGGCGCTCGCGCAGGCGGGGCTCACGCCGGGTTCGGCGCACGACGTCGGCGGGCTGCCGTTCGTCTGGCCCTCCTCGCCCGAAGGACGCCCGGACTCGCTCACGCTCGACGGCGAGACGGTCGTCCTGCCGGCGCCGAGCACGGGCTTCTCGCTCGTCGGTGCTGCGACCAACGGGACCCAGCAGGGCCAGGCGACCGTGACGTTCACGGACGGGACCACGGCCACGACCACGGTCGGCTTCGGTGACTGGGTCCTGCCCAGCGCGGACGGCAGCCCGGTCCTGGGGAACGCGGTGGTCGCGCGCATGGACCGCCGCAACGGGGACAAGGACAGTGCGTTCGTGTTCTCCACGGCCCCCTACGTGGCCCCCGAGGGCAAGAAGATCGTCTCGATCACGTTCCCGCGGAACAAGGACCTGCACGTGTTCGCGGTGGCGAGCGATGCGGTCGTGGAGGGGCCCGTGTTCGATGTGGTGGTCTCGGCGAGGACGCAGTGCGTGGCGGGGCGTGTGGTGGTCTCGGTGCGTGCGGTGAGCGGTGAGGAGTCGCCGGTGGACGTGAAGGTGTCGTCGGCGTTCGGCAGCAGGTCGTTCGTGGGTCTGGCGTCGGGCAAGAGTGCGTCGGCGTCGTTCGCGACGCGTTCTGGCGCGGTCGAGGCGGGCCAGGTCACGGTCGCGGTCACCCAGGACGGTCGCTCGCAGGAGGTCGTGGCGTCCTACGACGCTGCCACCTGCGACTGACCCGCGAGCGGGGGAGGTGCTGGTCCGGACGCGTCCCGGACCAGCACCTCCCCTCTCCGTTCGCGTGACCGGGACCCGCTGGTCTCGCCGCGAAAGAGCACGACGCCCCGTGGCAGTCTGGGCGCATGGTGACCGACCGGCGCGTGGACGCGCCTCGCTTCCACCCCGAGACCGCCGCCGAGTGGCGGGCCTGGCTCGTCGAGCACCACGCCGACGAGGTGCCCGGGGTGTGGGTCGTGCAGTGGCGCCGGGCCTCCGGTCGCGCCCCGATCGACTACGACGCGCTCATCGAGGAGGCGCTGAGCTTCGGCTGGATCGACGGGACGGTCCGGACGATCGACGACGACCGCTCGATGATGTGGCTGACCCGGCGTCGGCCCGGCAGCCGGTGGACGCGGCTGAGCAAGGAGCGGGTCGCCCGCGCGGAGGCCGACGGCAGGATGACCGACGCGGGGCGGGCGGTGGTCGAGGCCGCGAAGGCCGACGGGTCCTGGACGAGGTACGACGACGCCGAGGCGCTCGTCGTCCCCGACGACCTGGCCGCGGCGCTCGCGGCGGCACCACCCGCCCGGGAGCACTGGGACGGTTTTCCGCCAGGGGTTCGTCGGCTGATCCTGGGATGGGTCGCCGACGCCAGGCGCCCGCAGACCCGGGCTGCGCGGATCGCCGAGACGGCCGACAAGGCCCGGCGAGGCGAACGAGCCCACGAGCAGCCGCGCTGAGCGCCCGTCGCGACACGACCACCGCCAGCGGCTAGCGTCCGTCGGGACGGCAGCACCGCCGTCGGGCTGAAGGAGTGAACGCATGGAGGTCCTGCAGGAGGCGCTGATCGACCCGTTGAGCAACGCCCTGTACTCGTACGTCCTGATCTACGTCCTCATCGGCGCCGGCATCTGGTTCACGGTCCGCACGCGTGCCGTCCAGGTGCGGCTGTTCGGGCTCATGTTCCGCCTCGTCGGGGGCTCGACCGGTGCGGCCGAGGGCGGTATCTCCTCGTTCCAGGCGTTCTGCGTGGGCCTCGCGTCACGCGTGGGCACGGGCAACATCGCGGGCGTCGCGATCGCGCTGACGCTCGGCGGCCCCGGCGCGATCTTCTGGATGTGGTGCGTCGCGCTCCTCGGCATGGCCACGGCGTTCGTCGAGGCGACGCTCGGACAGATCTTCAAGGTCCGGGCCGACGACGGCTCCTACCGCGGCGGCCCCGCGTACTACATCCAGCGCGGCCTGGGCTCGCGGCGGTGGGGGATCGTGTTCGCGATCCTGCTGATCTTCGCGTTCGGCTTCGCGTTCAACATGGTGCAGGCCAACACGATCAGCGAGGCGCTCGACAACGGCCACGCCGTGGCGCCGGGCTGGACCGCGGTGTTCCTCATGATCCTCGCGGCCCCCGTCCTGTTCGGCGGGGTCAAGCGTGTCGCGAAGGTCGCGGGGATCGTCCTGCCGATCATGGCGGGGGTCTACGTCCTGCTCGCGGCCACGATCATCCTCATGAACCTCGGCGCGGTGCCGGGCGTGGTCCGGCAGATCGTCGAGGGCGCGTTCGGCCTGGACCAGGCCGTCGCGGGCACGGCCGGCGGGATCCTCGCCGCGCTGCTCAACGGGGTCAAGCGCGGCCTGTTCTCGAACGAGGCGGGCATGGGCAGCGCCCCGAACGCGGCCGCGACCGCGACGGTCTCGCACCCGGCCAAGCAGGGGCTCATCCAGTCGCTCGGGGTGTTCGTCGACACGATCGTGGTCTGCTCGGCCACGGCCTTCATCATCCTCATGGCAGGGCCGTCCGTGTTCGACCCGGGCACCACGACCGACGCCGCCGGGGCCTCGCTCACGCAGCAGGCCGTCGCGGCCCAGCTCGGGACGTGGACCGTGTGGCCCATGACGATCCTCGTGTTCGTCTTCGCGTTCTCCTCGGTGCTGGGCAACTACTCGTACGCCGAGGTCAACCTGACCTTCCTCGGCATCCGTGCCAAGGCGCTGACCGCGCTGCGCACGCTCGTGCTCGCCGCGATCGGGATCGGCTCGCTCATCGAGCTCGAGGCCGTCTGGGCCGTGGCGGACGTCGCGATGGCGCTCATGGCGCTCGTCAACCTCGTGGCGATCACGCTGCTGGGCCGCTGGGCGTTCGGGGCGCTCAAGGACTACGAGCGCCTGCGCAAGGGCGGGGGCGGGGACCGGTTCGTCGGGGTCGGGAACCCGGACCTGCCGGGTGACGTCCCGGGCGACGTGTGGGCGCCGGTCCAGGAGGGCTCGAAGGCGTAGCCGGGGCCGCTCGGCCCCGGGGGCCGTGGCGTCAGCCCAGGTCCCAGAGCAGGCGGTAGTAGGCGATGCGCTCCTTGTCGGGCTCGATGCCGTAGGCCTCGTACACGATCCCGTCGTAGCCCGGCCCGTAGTTCCACTCGGTGCTCCACGCGGCCACGGCCAGGTCCGCCCAGCGGTCGGCGACCCCGAGCGACCCGAGGTCGACGTGCGCCGCGAACGTGCCGTCGGCGGCCAGCAGGGTGTTGGGCGCGCACGCGTCGCCGTGGCACACGACGAGCCGGTCCACGGGAGGAGTCAGGTCGAGGAGCGGACGCGCCTCGGCGACCGAGAGCTGCGCGTGCTCGGGGAACCAGTCGGACGGTCCCTCGCCGTCGGCGATCCGCTCGTCGGCGCGCGCGATGCGCGCCTCGACGCCCCACGTGAACGGGCAGTCCTCGACAGGCAGCGTGTCGTGCAGGACGCGCAGCCCGTGACCGATCGCCGCCGCGGCCGTCACGGGCTCGGCGATCCAGCGCGGGTCGACGGCCGACGCCGCGTCGATCGCCTCGGTCACGAGCCAGGCACCGACCTCGTCCTGCCCGGCGTCGAGCACGCGTGGCACGGTCGCGAACCGTGAGGCCCACGCGAGCCGCTCGGCCTCGGCGAGCAGGTCGATCTCCGGCGTCCCGGCCGCGACCCACTTGACGTACCGAGCCGTGGCGCCCGTGCCCCAGCGGAACGTGAGGCCGCCGAGGTCGTTCTTCCACACCGGGACCAGGTCCCCGCCCCCCGCGGCGTCGACGAGCGAGCGGACGGCGGGTGGGACGGGCACGGGCCCCGTCGGGATCTCGGCGAGCGGCGGTCGGGTCATGCCCCGATCCTGCCAGGTCGCCGTACCCCCTCCTCGCGCGCCCGGCAGGCACCCTGTCGGCAGGCCAAAGCCCACCGGGTCCTCGGCCGTGGGTCGGTCAGGTCGGACAGATCTCGAGCCGCGCGGTGTCGGCGGGCAACTGTCGCACGCCTCAGCCCAGCAGGCGTTCGCAGACCTCGACCAGCCGTTCGCGCAGCGTCGCGGACCGCTCGGCGAACCCGCGTTGGAGCCGTACGTACTCGGCCTTGCCCTCGGGCGTCTCGATCGCCACGGGGGCGACCCCGTAGGACGACACGTCGTAGGGGCTGGCCCGCATGTCGACCCAGCGGATGTCGCGCGCGAGCTCGAACGCGTCGAGGACCAGACCGCTCGGCACGGCGGGCGACAGCTTGGTCGCCCACTTGTAGAGGTCCATGTTGGCGTGCAGGCAGCCCGGTTGTTCGAGCGCGGGCTGGGTCTCGCGCGTGGGCTGGAGCCGGTTGAGGCTCACGGCCTCGGGGGTGAAGAAGCGGAACGCGTCGAAGTGCGAGCAGCGCACGGGGTGCGAGGCCACGACGTCGTCGGTGCCGCGGGCACCCAGCCGCAGCGGCAGGGGGTGACGGTGGTCGCGCCCCTGGGCGTGGTCGCGGTAGACCATGGCCCACTCGTGGAGCCCGAAGCAGCCGAGCGTCGCGGGTCGTGAGGCCGTGGCCGAGAGCAGCTCGCGCGCGTAGCGCACGGTCTCGCCGCGGTCGGCGAGGAACGCGTCGACGTCGAGCGTCACGTCGCCGGTGGCGTCGGCCCCGTACCACCGCCAGGTGGCGCGCTCGGCGAGGAGGGGAGCGGCGCCGTCGGGCCTGCCGCTGGCACCGGAGAGCGTGACGCCCGCACCCGGGTGCCACCGGCGGAGCTGGGCCGGGCGCGTGGGGTAGTAGGTGAAGAGGAAGTCCTCGACGGCGTGCTTCTCGCCTCGGGTCCGGCGCTCGCGCCAGCCCGCGGTCAGGGCGTCGGCGCGCTCGGCGTGGGCCTCGGCGAGGAGGAGCCACTCGTCCCCGGCGAGCCGTCCCGGCCCGACGGCGTCGCGCGCCACGGGAGGGCGCGTGCGGTGGGGAGCGGGGAGCGTGGGCATGGCTCCAGGGTAGGCGTCGGACGGTGGGGCGACCCTCGTCGGCCCGGGACGAGCGGCCCGGGCACGGTCCCTACCGCTGGCTGAACCAGGTGACGTCTGTCACGGTGAAGGTGAGACTCCTTGGACGAGCCGGGGTGCGGTGAGAGGGGACACCCGGCTTCTCGACCAGCACGGACCGTCGTCGCGACACGGGAGCGGCCCGTGCTCCTGGCGGGGCGTCGGGCCGTGTCCTCGGCGGGCCCGGACCACGGCCCGCCGCTCTGGCAGGTCGCCTGCTCGACGCCCGGCGGCCGCTCGCGGGCCCGGCGACCGACTCCCGGGGCCGCATCGATCGACAGCAAGCGGCGGGACACCGTGCCGCCGACTACCGTCCGACGAAAGGTAATGAACATGTCTGGATCAGCCCGAGGTGCAGAGTCCGAGGAGCGCGACGTCGTCGCGCTCAACCCACTGTTCGCCCGCCCCGGCGAGGCGACCGAGCTCCCCCGCAACGTCCTGCCGTCCGGAGAGTCACTTCCCGAGACGGCCTACCAGATCGTCCATGACGAGGCGATGCTCGATGGCAACGCCCGCCTGAACCTCGCGACGTTTGTCGGCACGTGGATGGACCCGTACGCCCAGCGGCTGTACGAGGAGACGGCCGACAAGAACATGATCGACAAGGACGAGTACCCGGCCACGGCCGCGATCGAGACCCGGTGCTGGAAGATCCTCGGCGACCTGTGGAACGCCCCGGACCCGGACGACACGATCGGGACGTCGACCATCGGTTCCTCCGAGGCCGCCATGCTGGGCGGGCTCGCGCTCAAGCGGCGCTGGCAGCACGCGCGCCGCGCCGCGGGGAAGTCGACCGAGAAGCCCAACCTCGTGCTGTCGAGCGCGGTCCAGGTCTGCTGGGAGAAGTTCTGCAACTACTGGGACGTCGAGGCCCGCTACGTCCCCATCTCGTACGAGCACAAGGTGCTCGACGGGTTCGAGCTCGAGAAGTACGTGGACGAGAACACGATCGGGGTCGTCGCGATCCTCGGGGTCACGTACACCGGGATGTACGAGCCGGTCACGGAGATCGCAGCGGCGCTCGACCGCATCCAGGCCGCCACGGGGCTCGACGTCCCCATCCACGTGGACGGGGCGTCCGGGGCCATGATCGCGCCGTTCATCCAGCCGGACCTCGAGTGGGACTTCCGCGTCCCGCGCGTCGCGTCGATCAACACCTCGGGGCACAAGTACGGGCTCGTGTACCCCGGGCTCGGGTGGGTCGTCTGGCGCGACGAGGCCGCGCTGCCCGAGGACCTGATCTTCCGAGTCAGCTACCTCGGCGGCGACATGCCGACGTTCGCGCTCAACTTCTCGCGCCCGGGCGCCCAGGTGCTGCTCCAGTACTACCTGTTCCTGCGGCTCGGGTTCGAGGGCTACCGCAAGGTGCAGCAGGCCTCGCAGGACGTCGCGCTCTACCTCTCGGGCGAGATCGCGAAGATGCCGCAGTTCGACCTGTGGAATGACGGGAGCGACATCCCCGTCTTCGCCTGGAGCATCGCGCAGGGGCACGGCAAGAACTGGAACCTCTATCACCTCTCGGACCGCCTGCGGCTCAAGGGATGGCTCGTCCCGGCCTACCCCATGCCCGCAGACCTCCAGGACCTCACGGTCCAGCGCATCGTGGTGCGCAACGGCCTGAGCATCGATCTCGCACATGCACTCATCGACGACCTGCACGCTGAGGTCGCCTACCTCGACGCCCTATCAGGTCCCATGCCCATCGAGGGTCACCACCCGGGCTTCCACCACTAAGGGGACAGCAATGGACTCCATCTCTCAGGGTGACCGCACCCGGTCGAACGGCCCAACATCGGGCCCGTTCGTCCGGGCGGACGGAACCCACGCTCCCGGGGCGGAACATGTCACCCCGCACCCGTACGGCAAGGATCCGCAGCACACCGGGCCCGCCATCGGCGCGCCAGCCGCGACTGCGACGGCCTTCCTGTCGGTCTTCCAGCTCGCGATGCTCACGGTCGTCACCGTGGCGTCACTGCGTTCGCTGCCTGCCATGGGGGCCTACGGCCTCGGGTCGATCACCCTGTTCGTCATTCCTGCGATCGTGTTCCTCGTGCCGACGGCCCTCGTGGCCGCGGAGTTGGCCACAGGGTGGAAGGGGGGCGTGTACACCTGGGTCCGGGAGGCCTTCGGCAACCGGCTGGGCTTCACGGCCATCTGGCTCCAGTGGATCCAGAACGTGGTCTGGTACCCGACGCAGATCGCCTTCATCGCAGCGAGCCTGTCGTTCGTGATCGGGAACCAGGGGCTGGCGAGCAACGGCCTGTACACCGCGGTCGTGATCCTCGTCCTGTACTGGGGGTCGACCCTCATCACGCTCAAGGGCGGCAACCTGTTCGCCAAGGTGGGGTCGTGGAGCGGCATCCTGGGGACTCTGTTCCCTGCCGTCCTGCTGATCGTGCTCGGTGCGATCTGGCTTGCGACCGGGGAGAAGTCGGAGACCTCGCTGGAGGCGTCCGCCGTCATCCCGCCGTGGACCGGGATCGCGTCGATCGTCCTCGTGGTCTCCAACGTTCTCGCGTACGCGGGGATGGAGGTCAACGCCGTCCACGCGAACGACCTGAAGAATCCCGGGAAGGGGTTCCCCAAGTCGATCGCCGTCGCGACGCTCCTGATCCTCGTGGTGTTCATCCTGCCCACGATCGCGATGGCGGTCGCGGTGCCCAAGAAGGACCTGGGCCTGACCAACGGCATCAACCTCGCGTTCCAGGTGTTCTTCGACAAGTGGGACATGCCGTGGGCGGTCACCGCGATCTCGGCCCTCATCGCCCTGGGCGCCTTCGCCTCGGTCGTGACCTGGATCGCGGGTCCCTCGCGCGGGCTGCTCGCGGCGGCGCGGACGGGCCTTCTTCCTCCGGCGCTCCAGAAGCGCAACAAGGCGGGCGTCCAGGTGGGCATTCTCGGGGTCCAGGGGATCGTGGTGTCGGTCCTGGCGCTGCTGTTCATCGTCATCCCGAACATCAACACGGCGTTCATCGCGCTCATCGACATGGCGGCTGCGCTCTACCTGATCATGTACATGATGATGTTCGCGGCGGCGATCCGGCTCCGACGTTCCAAGCCGGACGTCGTGCGGACCTACCGGACCCCCGCGATGACGTTCGTCGCGGGCGTGGGCTTCGTCGCGTGCGCCGCGGCCTTCGTGCTGGCCTTCGTGCCGCCCGAGGGTTTCACGGGGGTCCCGCCCGCCGCCTACCCCTTCGTGGTGGCCGCCGTAGTAGTGGTCCTCGGTGGTCCGCCGCTGCTCTTCTACGCCCTGCGCAAGCCGGGCTGGGACCAGCGGACCGCCGGGGAGCGGGACACGGCCGAGGTGGTCCTCGTGAACCCGCCTCCCGTGCAGGGGGCGGCGGACCCGGCGCCCCCGCACAGGGCGACGGACTCGCGCTGAGGGTCGCTCGGGGCGCGTGCCCCCTGGGGGCTCGACGGCGGCGTGGCACCCCCCGGGGGCTCGACGGCCCCGTGGTCCTGGGACCGCGGTCGTTTTCACCCGAGAGCCCCCTCTGCGGCATCTCCACACATGGGACGCTTGTTCCGGAGTTCGTGCGGGGGCGACGTGCGGCTCCTCCACGCACACCCCGGCGCCGCCGTGCCGTGCACGACCAGAAGCAGAGCAGACGAATGAGCTACCCCCCTCCCGGAACCTCCGAGCCGAACCCCTCGCCGACCGGGTATCCCACCGCGCCGCCACCGGGCACGCCGTACCCGCAGCCCGGAGGGCCGGCGACGTGGGCACCGGAGCAGCCCGTCCACCGTCCTCCCCACGGCTCGGTCCCGCCCCCGCGGTCGAACGTGCTCGCGACGACCGGGCTCGTGCTCGCGCTCGTCGCGCTCGTGCTCTGCCTGATCCCGATCATCAACCTCTTCGCGGCGGTCCTGGCGCTCGCGGGGCTCGTCCTGGGGATCGTCGGCCTCGTCCAGGCCCGGCCGCTCGGCACCGGCAAGGGACGGTCGATCGCCGCGATCGTCGTCTCGTCCGTCGCGGGCGTCGGTGTCGTCGTCTCCCAGGTCTTCTTCGTCGCAGCACTTGAAGAGCTCTCCACGAGCCTGGAGTCCACGAGCGTCACGAGCACGGCCCCCGCAGGAGCCGGCGCGGACGAGACCCCGGCGGGCACGGCCGAGGACACCACGGTCGGTGACGACCTGTCGGCCCTGGTCTTCGGCGACGCCGCGGTGTTCGAGGACGGTCTCGAGGTCGGCGCGAGCGTCCCGGTCGCGTTCACGCCCAGCGACACGTCGGTGGGCGGCGAGGGCTTCACGCAGTTCGTCCGGGTGGACCTCACGCTGACGAACGGTACCTCCGAGGCGTTCGACCCGGCGCTCACGTACGTCACGCTCTCGTCGGGAGGTGCCGAGGGGACCCAGGTCTTCGACGCGGCGAGCTCGATCGGCAGCGGCCCGAGCACCTCGTTGCTCCCCGGCCAGTCCGTGACGTTCCCCGTGGTCTTCGGAGTCACCGACCCCGCCGACCTGACCATGGAGGTCGACGTCGGGGCGTGGGAGTACGAGTCGGTGCTCTTCTCGACGGCGGGCTGACCCCCGCGGGACGCGGGGCCTCGCAGGACGACGGCGTTACGGGCCGACGGTTCCCGCCGCGTCCCGCGTGCCCGTGCTGCGCGCGTCCCTGTCCTCGGCGTCGGAGCGCGGCAGGTCCTCCTCGGGGGCCTGCTGCCAGGGCCACCGGCCCGTGATCTCGAGCTCGAGGGAGAAGCTGAGGAACGTCCGGATGAGGACGATCGCGGCGAGCACCCCGACGCTCTCGAGCGTCGGGGTGACGGCCACCGTACGGATGATGTCGGCCGCGACCAGGAGCTCGAGCCCGAGCAGGATGGACCGGCCGAGGCGTCGCCGGAACAGACGGTAGACGTTGCCCTCCCGTCGCCGGGTCACGGACAGGAACGTCGCGAACAGGGCACCGACGACGATCGCGGCGACCCCCGCCGCGTCGACCACCTTGCCGACGACCTCGATCACCTCGGCGAACGTCATGAGCCGAGCGTAGGCCGGAACGGCCGCTCGGGCCGGGCGAGCGGCGTCCGGAGAGCCGTCCGCCGGTAGGGCCGCCGCTCGGCGCGGTGGGGGAGCGGCGCCGTCGGGCCGTGGGGCCTACTCGGTCGTGTCCAGGAACGACTGCGCGAGGCGCCGGGGGGCCCGCGCCAGCCAGGAGTCCGTCAGGAGCTCCTCGAGCTCGGGGACCGCGACGCGGTCGAGCCGCGCGAGCACGATCGGGTAGCCCGCGAAGTGGGCCGTCGTGAAGAAGGTGCTCGGCTCGTCGCCCACGAGCGCGAGCTTCTCGCCCTCGTCGGCGACGTAGAACCCGAGGGGTGCGGCGTCCGGCGCGGAGGCGCCCAGCTCGTCGAGGTCCCGACGGCGCAGCGGACGCTCCCACGCGAAGTTGCGGCCGTGCACGGCCCACTCGCGCGGACGGTGCTCGGCCGTGTCGGGCAGCACCGCCGCGATGCGGTCCACGTCCTCCCAGGTGGCCATGGCTCGACGCTACGCCTCCGTGACGGTGCTGTCAGCGTGCGACGCCCCAGGAATAGCCCGCCCAGGCCAGCCCCACGCACGCCACCAGGATCCCGAGCGAGTAGGCGAACGCCAGCCCGTACCTGCGCTGACGCACGAGCTGGACGGTCTCGTAGCTCGCGGTGCTGAACGTGGTGTAACCACCGAGGAAGCCCGTGCCGACGACGGCCGCCACGTCGCTCGACACCAGGTGGGCGACGAGCAGCCCCGTCAGCGCGCCGAGGAGCAGCGAGCCCGACATGTTGATCACCGCGGTCGGCCACGGGAACTCCGTCCGGACCCGGGACCGCACCAGCCCGTCGACCACGAACCGCACGCCGGCACCCAGGCCGCCCGCGACGGCCAGCAGGACGAAGACCCCCGGCGTCATCGGACGGTCCTGCAGTCCACGCGCCGCGAGCGCGCGTCGTACCGGGCCGCCACGACGATGCCCGCGAGGGTCGCGCCCGCGCCGACGAGCACCGTCGTGAGCGCGTACGCGACGCCCAGCCCCGCGCGGGACGAGTCGAGCAGCAGGGCGACGTCGGTCGCGAGCGTGCTGTACGTCGTGAAGCCGCCGCAGAAGCCCGTCCCGAGCAGGAGGCGCAGCCGCGGACCGCGCGGGTCGTCGGGCAGGCGGCGCAGGACCACCTCCGTCAGGCACCCCAGCACGAAGGCCCCCACGACGTTGACCACCAGGATCGCGACGGGCACCTCATGAAGGTCGGGGATCGCGAGGACGACCCCCTCGCGCGCTGCCGCACCGAACGCCCCTCCGAGCACGACGAGCCCGATCGACGACCAGCGCAGATAGCCGGGCCGGGCGCCCCGGCCGGTCACCCGACCCCCTGCCCGTGCCTGTCCGTCGCCCGCACGGGCACGACGACCACGGGCCGCACCTGGCGGTGGGCCAGGTGCACGGCGACCGAACGGTTGAACAGCTCCTGCACGCCCCGGGCGAGCCCGTGGCGGTGCGCGCCGACCACGACCATCGCCGCGTCGAGCGTGTCCGCGAGACGTCCCAGCGCGTCGGCCGTGTCGCCGACCAGGAGCCGGGTGCTCCACCGGACGCCGGTCGGGCCGAGGACCGCGGCGAGGTGCTCCACGAGCGCAGGCTCCAGGTCCTGCTCGCGCTCGTCGTCGTAGTCCGGGTCGATCGAGGCCGAGACCACGCTCCCGTCCGGGCGCTCCGAGACGGCGAAACGGCCGGCGACCACGTGGGCGCAGACCAGCTCGCCGCCGAACCGACCGGCGAAGCGTGCGGCCTCGACCAGGACGACGTCCGGCTGGCCGGGACTCACCCCGACGACGACAGGGGGCCCGGCAGGCGGCACGGCCGTCAGCGGGACCGGCCGGTCGGCCGGTCGGGTCTCCGGCCGGTCCTCGTCCCGCGTGTCCGCTGCCATCCTCCGAGCCTAGGGCAGGGGGCGCTCAGAACGGCGCGACCTTGCGAGCAGGCGGGAAGATCGCGTCCAGGGCGGAGAGGTCGTCGGCGCTCGGCACCCAGGCCCCGGCCGCGGCGTTCTGCCGGACCTGCTCGGGGCGCGTGGCGCCCGCGATGACGCTCGACACCTGCGGCTGGGCCAGCAGCCACCCGAACGCGACCTCGACCTCGGTCACGCCGCGCTCGCGCGCGAACGTGTGGAGCGCCTTCAGCGCCTGCCAGGGCGCGGACTCGAGGAGGTGCGGCTTGCTGTGGACCAGACGGCCGTCGTCGGGCCCCGTGCCGTCCGCGTACTTGCCCGTCAGCAGGCCGTTCGCGAGCGGGAAGAACGGCAGCACGCCCAGCCCGTACGCCTTCGCGGCGGGCAGGACCTCGAGCTCGGCCTCGCGGTCGATCAGGTTGTACTGGTTCTGCGCCGACACGAAGCGGACGGTGCCCGCCAGGCGCGCCTGGTACTCGGCGTCGGCGATCTGCCACCCCGCACGGTTCGAGTGCCCCACGTAGCGGACCTTGCCCGCACGGACCAGGTCGTCGAGCGCGGACAGCGTCTCCTCGACGGGCGTGCGCTTGTCCGGCGTGTGGAACTGGTAGAGGTCGATCCAGTCGGTCCCGAGGCGCCGCAGCGACGCCTCGACGGCCTTGACGACGTACCGGCGCGAGCCGCGTGCCCGGAAGTCCTCGCCGTTCGCGCCATGCATGGGCATGCCGAACTTGGTCGCGACCACCACGTCGTCGCGGCGGCTGCCCAGCGCCTTGCCGAGCAGCTCCTCGCTCAGGCCGGGGCGGGCGCCGTAGACGTCTGCGACGTCGAAGAACGTGATGCCCGCGTCGAGCGCGGCGTCGATCAGGGCCGTCGAGCCCTCGAGGGTCTCGGTCGCGGTGCGCGGGCGGCCCAGGTTGTTGCAGCCCAGGCCGATCGCGGAGACCGCGAGGCCGGACGAGCCGAGGCGACGGACCTCGGGGCGGACAGGGGCGATGGGTGAAGACGTCGTCATGCGCCCGACTGTACGTCGCCTCGCGGGGTGGGCGACGCCGTCGGGCCGTCGTCCCGGCTGGTGGGATCCGGCGCCGGTGCCGCGGGGATCGACGCCGCACGCCCGGCCACCCAGCCCACGAACCGTTCGAGCGGACCGCGCCCCAGCGCCCAGCGCCACACCGTCGCGAAGACCAGGCTCGCCACGACGAGCAGCGCGAGCTCGCCGTTGCCGGTCGCGCTCATGAGCTGGTCCTCCCACGCCCAGATCGCGAGGACCTGCAGGCAGTACACCGTCAGGGCCATGGACCCCACGGCCGCGAGCGGGGCCAGGACACGCAGCACCGCACGGCTCGACCCGAGCAGGAGGCACAGCCCCAGGACCGCGAGCGCGAACCCACCCGAGCCCAGGACCTCGAGCGTGGTGTTCGTGTGCGGCCCGGCGAGCCACAGGTAGTCCGACGTCGGCAGGGGGGACGACCACGGCAGCGGCTCGGGCTGGTAGATGCCCGACGCGTCCGCGGCCTGCTGCTCGATCCGTGCCGCCGGGCCGCTCCCCGCGAGCACCGCCGTCAGCCAGCCACCCGTGACGAGCGCCGACGCCATGTAGGCGGCGAGCGACGTCACGAGGCCGCCCGCGAGCAACGACACCTGCAGACGGCGCGAGGCCAGGTCGAGGCGCCCGACCGCGAGCCCCCCGAGCACGAACGCCATCCACACGGCGGCCGGGTACGTGCCCGTCAGGAGGAAGTCCGTCAGAGCGCCCGAACCGTCCATCGGCAGCCAGAGCTCGGCCCGCAGCATGACCTCGGGCAGCCAGTACGCGACCGGTGGCCCCACGACCGCCACGACGAGCGCGAGTCCCGCGAGCCGGGGCGGCGACCACCGCAGGAACGGCAGCGCCAGGACGAAGTACGCCGCGTAGAAGCCCAGGATCAGCGCGACCGGCGTTCCCAGCAGGTCGAGCAGCCCCGCGATCGCGAGGAGCAGCACGGCTCGCACCAGGATCCGCGTGCGCGCCTGGAGCGCCGGCACGCCGACCAGCGGGGTGCGGCGCCCCGAGACGAGCGCGAGCGAGACGCCCGCGACCAGGGCGAACAGGATCGAGGACCGGCCGTGCACGAGCGAGAGCCACCCCTCGCCGGTCGCGAAGTCGTCCGACGTCACGCCCACGTGCGCCGCGAACATCCCCAGGATCGCCAGGCCGCGCGCCAGGTCCACCCCGGGGACGCGGTCTCCCGCAGGCAGGAGCAGGTCGGCGTGCCGCCGCCAGAACCCGCCCGACGGCGTCGCGAGGCTCGGGAGGGACAGTTCGGCCGCGGGTGTGGTCACGGGAGAATCCTGCCCCCGGGAGCGCTCCGCGCGTGCGGGACGCACCGGACGCGGCGGCACCCGACAGGGCCTCGCGACGACGTGCGACCCGCACCCCGACCCTCCACCGCCCATGATGTGAGAACGGGGCTGTGGTAACCGTGGAAGCGTTCTACCGTGCAAGCATGACCCACACCCCCACGCCGGACCAGGACGTCACCGTCGACGCCGCGGCCGACACCCACGCGCCCGACGCCCCCACCGGGGCCCTGGGCAGCACTCCCAGCATGGAGTCCGAGTCGTACACCCACGGCCACCACGAGTCCGTCCTGCGTTCGCACCGGTGGCGCACCGCGGAGAACTCCGCCGGGTTCCTCCTGCCGCACCTGCGCCCCAACCACGCGATCCTCGACGTCGGCTGCGGCCCCGCGACCGTGACCGTCGACCTCGCGCGGCACGTTCCCGGAGGCACCGTGATCGGCGTCGACGCCTCGGCCGCGGTGCTCGACAGCGCCCGTGAGCTCGCCGCCGGTTCCGGGCTGAGCAACGTCTCGTTCCAGCAGGCCAACGCCTACGAGCTGCCGTTCGCGGACGACACGTTCGACGTCGTGTTCGCCCACCAGCTCCTCCAGCACCTGTCCGACCCGCTCGCCGCGCTGCGCGAGATGAAGCGCGTCGCCAAGCCCGGCGGCCTCGTCGCCGTGCGCGACGCCGACTACGCCGCCATGACCTGGTACCCCGAGTCGGCGGGCCTCACCGAGTGGAACGAGCTCTACCACGAGGTCACGCACGCCTACGGCTACCAGGCCGACGCGGGCCGGCGCCTCCTCGCCTGGGTGCAGGAGGCCGGGTTCGACCCCGCCGGGATCGTGCCGTCCGCCGGGGTCTGGTGCTACTCGACCCCCGCCGACCGCGCCTGGTGGGGCGGCCTGTGGGCCGAGCGCTGCATCGCCTCCAACTTCGCCGTCCAGGCCAAGGAGTCGGCGCTCGCGGACGACGTCGCCCTCGAACAGCTCGCGCAGGAGTGGCTGCGCTGGGCCGAGGAGCCCGCAGGATGGTTCGCCGTCCTCAACGGCGAGGTGCTCGCCCGGGTCTAGCGCCGCCGTCGGGTCACGTCCCCGCGCCGGAGGCGAGCCGACGGACCCGCGGACGCCACGCCCCGCACGCACCAGCACGACCACCACGAGAAGGCCGCGGACCCCTGCCCAGGGGGCCGCGGCCTTCTCGTCGGTAGGCTGGGCTCGTGCGCATCGCCAGATTCACCACCGGAGAAGACCCCCGCTACGCCCTCGTGCAGGAGGAGGCGGGCAAGACCTACCTCGCCGTCCTCAACGGCGACCCCCTCTACATGCCCGTCCTGCCGACGGGCGAACGGATCGAGCTCGGGGACGGCGTCCGCCTCCTCGCGCCCGTGATCCCGCGCTCCAAGGTGGTCGCGGTCGGACGCAACTACGCGGCCCACGCCGCGGAGATGGGCAACGACGTCCCGACGTCGCCGCTCATCTTCTTCAAGCCCAACACCTCGGTCGTGGGTCCGGACGACCCCATCGTGCTGCCCGACTTCTCCGAGGAGGTCAGCTACGAGGCCGAGCTCGCGGTCGTGATCGGCCGCATGGCCAAGGACGTGAGCCCCGAGCACGCGGCGTCGTACATCCTGGGCTACACGATCGCGAACGACGTGACCGCGCGCGACGCCCAGCGCACCGACGGTCAGTGGGCCCGCGCCAAGGGCTTCGACTCGGCCTGCCCGCTCGGCCCGTGGATCGACACCGACCTCGACATCGACGACGTCGCGGTGCGCTCGCGCGTCAACGGCGAGATCCGCCAGGACGGCCGCACGCGCGACATGATCTTCGACATCCCGTACCTGGTGTCGTACATCTCCGAGGCGTTCACGCTGCTCCCGGGCGACGTCATCCTCACGGGCACGCCCGCAGGCGTCGGCCGCATCGAGGCGGGCGACCGCGTCGAGTGCGAGGTCGAGGGCCTGGGCGTGCTCGCGAACCCGGTGGTCCGGCGGAGCTGACGGCTCCTGACCGTCGTGGTCGTCGGAGGAGGTCGCCGTCCCGCGCGGGGCGGCGACCTCCTCTCCGTCCGCTGCGATCTCTCCGTCCGCTGCGACGGCGGCCCCGGTCGCGCGACCCGGGTCAGGCGGCCCGGGCCGCGTCGAGCAGCCGGTCCTCGCACCAGCGCTGCGCGTCCTCGAACGTCGTGAACTCCCCGTCGACGCCTGGCAGCAAGCCGCGCTCGAACGGGTCGACCACCACGACGTGCACGCCCTGCCCCTGCAGGCGTGTGACGAGCCCGCGCAGGAGCTGTGCCCCGAGCGTCACGACACGAGACGTGCGGTGCAGGTCCAGGATCAGCCACCGCTCGCCGCTCGGCAGGGGCGACGGCAGCTCGTCGACCGAGCGCAGGATCGTCTCGGCCGCCGCGAACTCGACCGTGCCCTGGACGGCCCGCACCGAGATCGCCGAGCCCAGGTCCCGCAGGCGGCGGAGCTGGGACGGCGTGCGGTGCGCGAGCTGGCGCAGGCGGTCGGCGCGCGTGCTCCGGTAGAGCGTCGGCACGTCGCGGTCGGGGCGGTGCATGAGGTGCAGGTCGAACTGCCGGGAGATCTCCTGCGCCGCCGCGACCGAGCGCACGCTGTTGCCGCGCGCGTCGAGCGGCGGGCTGAACAGGCCCAGGCCGAACTGCCCCACACCGACCGACACGAGCCCGCCCGAGACGCCGCTCTTGGCCGGCAGCCCGGCCCGCAGCAGCCACTCGCCCGCGTAGTCGTACATCCCGCTCGTGGCCATGACGGCCAGGACCCACTCGGTCACGACCTCGTCGACCACACGTTCGCCCGAGACCGGGTTGACGCCCCCGTTCGCGAGCGTCGCCGACATCACCGCGAGGTCCCGGGCCGTGACGAGCACCGAGCACTGGCGGAAGTAGGTGTCGAGCGTGGACTCGACGTCCGCGGTGAGCGCACCCGTGCTGTGCATGAGGTAGGCGATCGCGCGGTTGCGGTCCCCGGTCTCGGACTCGCTCACGTAGACGCGCCCGTCGACGTCGAGCGGGCGGCCCGCGAACGCGCCGAGCAGGTCGAGGATGCGCGCGAAGCGCTCCTCCTCGGAGGCCCCGCGGACCAGGGACGTCGTGACGATCGCGCCCGCGTTGACCATCGGGTTGGGCGGGCGCCCCGTGACGGGATCGAGGCGGATCGAGTTGAACCCCTCGCCGCTCGGCTCGGCGCCCACGTGCTCGAGGACCTCGGCGAGCCCGCGGTCCATGAGGGCCAGGGCGAACACGAACGGCTTGGACAGCGACTGGATGGTGAAGGGGGCGTCCGCGTCGCCCGCGGTGTAGATGCTGCCCGTGACTCCTGCGAGGGCCACGCCGAACAGCGAGCGGTCGGCCGTGGCGAGCTCGGGGATGTACGTCGCGACCGTGCCCTCGTCGAGGTCGCGGAACGCCTCGTGGACCGCGGCGAGCGCGTCGGCGATGAGCTCGCTCGCGCCGGTGCGGCCCGGGCCGGGCGTGGACTGCGCGGAGGAGGACATGTACGCGATTGTGCCCGCGGGGCGTGCCGGGTGCCCGGCGACGGGCAGCGCACGGTCCCGGCGACCCAGCGGCGATAGGCTGTGGGACGTGATCCCTGCACCTGGTTCCTCGCCCGTCCGCGTCCGCTTCTGCCCGTCGCCCACCGGCACGCCGCACGTCGGCCTCATCCGCACGGCGCTGTTCAACTGGGCGTACGCCCGGCACGTGGGCGGGACGTTCGTCTTCCGCATCGAGGACACCGACGCCGCGCGCGACTCCGAGGAGAGCTACCAGCAGCTCCTCGAGGCGCTGCGCTGGCTCGGCATGGACTGGGACGAGGGCGTCGAGGTCGGCGGTCCGCACGAGCCCTACCGCCAGTCGCAGCGCGGTGACATCTACCAGGACGTCATCCGTCGGCTCGTCGAGGGCGGCTACGCGTACGAGTCCTTCTCGACGCCCGAGGAGATCGAGGCGCGCAACGTCGCGGCCGGTCGGCCCAAGGCCATGGGCTACGACGGGTTCGACCGCACGCTGACCGACGAGCAGAAGGCCGCGTTCCGCGCCGAGGGCCGCGAGCCCGTGCTGCGCATGCGCATGCCGGACACCGACGTGGCGTTCACGGACCTGGTGCGCGGCGAGATCTCGTTCGGTGCGGGCTCGGTCCCGGACTACGTGATCGTGCGCGGCAACGGCCAGCCCCTGTACACGCTGGTCAACCCGGTCGACGACGCCCTCATGGGCATCACGCACGTGCTGCGCGGCGAGGACCTGCTGTCCTCGACCCCGCGCCAGGTCGTCCTGTACCGCGCGCTGCTCGAGCTGGGCGTCGCGCACGTCATGCCCCAGTTCGGCCACCTGCCCTACGTCATGGGCGAGGGCAACAAGAAGCTCTCCAAGCGTGACCCCGAGTCCAACCTGTTCCTGCACAAGGAGCGCGGCTTCACGCCCGAGGGCCTGCTCAACTACCTCGCGCTGCTGGGCTGGAGCATCTCGGCGGACAACGACATCTTCACGGTCGAGGAGATGGTCGCGGCGTTCGACGTCGCCGATGTCAACCCCAACCCCGCCCGCTTCGACCTCAAGAAGGCCGAGGCGATCAACGCGACGCACCTGCGCCTGCTGGCGCCCGAGGACTTCCGCGACCGCCTGGTCCCGTACCTGCACCAGGGCGGGTTCGTCCCGGCCGACTCGTTCGCGGACCTCTCGGCCGAGCACCAGGCGCTCGTCACGGCGGGTGCGCCGCTCGTGCAGGAGCGCATGGTCCTGCTCGGCGAGGCCAAGGGCATGCTCGGCTTCCTGTTCGTGGCCGACGACGCCGTGCCCGTCGAGGACGAGGCGCGCGCCGCGCTGCGCGAGGAGGCGCCGGCCGTGCTCGACGCCGCGATCCGCGTGCTCGACGCCCTGGAGGACTTCTCGACGGACCCGGTCCAGGAGGCGCTCAAGGCCGTCCTGGTCGAGGAGCTGGGCATCAAGCCCCGCTTCGCGTTCACGCCGCTGCGCGTGGCCGTGACGGGACGTCGCGTGTCGCCGCCGCTGTTCGAGTCGATGGAGATCCTCGGCAAGGAGTCCACCCTGGCGCGTCTGCGGACGCTGCGCGCGTCGCTGTGACCGCGCCCGAGCCGGCGCCCGGCACGGTGCTGCCCTCGCTTCCCGACGGCGTCGCTCCGCTCGCGGGGGACGTCGCGCCCGGCGCTGCTGTCGACGGTGTCGACGGTGTCGACGGCGTTGACGGTGTCCTGTTCGACGTCGACGACACGCTCGTCGACACCCGCGGCGCGTTCGCGCGCGCGATCGACGCGGTGTGCGAGGTGTACCTGCCCCACATGCCGGTCGAGAGGTACGGGGAGGTCCTCGCGCTGTGGCGCAGCGACCCGCACGGCTGGTACCGGGCGTACACGCGCGGGGAGCTGACGTTCGACGGCCAGCGCATGCTGCGCGCGAACGAGCTGCAGGAGACGTTCGGCGGAGTGGTCCTCGACGAGGACGGGTACGCGGCGTGGAAGGCGGTCTTCTGGGGCACCTTCGAGGAGAGCTGGCGCGCGCACGACGACGCCGCACCGGTCCTCGCGCGGCTCGCCGCCGCAGGGGTCAAGGTGGGTGCGCTGTCCAACGCGTCGGTCGCGCTCCAGACGGACAAGCTGACCCGGTCGGGGCTCTCGGACGTGCCCATGCTCGTGGGCGTCGACACCCTGGGATTCGGCAAGCCGGACCCGCGGGTCTTCGTCGAGGCGTGCGCGCGCCTGGGCACGGACCCGGCGCGCACGGTCTACGTGGGCGACGAGCTCGATGTCGACGCGCGGGCCGCGGCCGCTGCAGGCCTGACGGGCGTGTGGATCGACCGTCCGGGCACCCGGCGTGGTGGCCCGCACGAGGAGGACCCCGAGGCCGCGCGTGCGGCGGGGGTGCACGTCGTGGCGACTCTCGACGAGGTCGGCGACCTGGTGCTCGCGGGGCGCTGACCGTCGGACTTCTGCGCGTGCCGCCCGTCCTGCGGTGCGAGGTGCGACGTCTTGCCGGGCGCGAGGTAGAACGTCCTGCGCGAGGTAGTGCGCGACGCGTCCTACCTCGCGCAGCACGTTCTACCTCGCGTTGGCTAGTGGCCGGTGGCCGGGCGAAGGGGGCCGGAGGTCGGAGGCCTACCGCCCGGCCCTCGGGTGCGGTGCCCCTGCGCTACCGGCCGCTACCGGCCGCGACCGCCGCGATCCGCCTGGCCGCCGCCGAGAGCTCGGTGCCGTCCTTCCAGATCATCCGGAGCCGCCTCGAGAGCCCCAGGCCGGGCACCTGGATCTCGGCGAGCGTGCCACGAGCCAGGTCGTCCGCGACCGTCAACCGGGAAAGCACCGCGACCGCGCCGCCGTACTGGACCGCGGTCTTGAGCGACGCGGTCGAGCCCAGGTAGGGCAGGTGGTCCGGGAGGCGGGCGCCGGCCGCCACGAGCGACTTCTCGAGCGTCTCGCGCGTTCCTGAGCCGCGCTCACGGACGACGAGCCCACCGCTCAGCAGCTCCTCGACCGTCGCGGTGCGACGCCGGCGTCCGGCCCACGGGTGCGCCGCCGCGACGACCACGACCAGCTCGTCGTGGGCCAGGGTCCGGCTGCGCAGCCCGCGACGCATGGTCGAGCTCTCGATGAAGCCGAGCTCGGCGTCGTCCGACAGGACGAGCTCCATGACGGCCCGAGAGTTGCGCACGAGCAGCTCGACGTCGGGAGAGGACGGCCCGCGGGCGGCCTCCGACGGTCCGCGTTGCCCCGACGCGCCGCCCTGCCCCGCCGGCAGACCCGCACCGGCCCCGGGCACCGGGGTGAGGCCGTCGAGCGCGAGCGTCGCGAGCCAGCGAGGGGCGAGGTACTCGGCGATCGTCAGGCTGGCCGCGAGCCGTATCCGGGCCGAGGGTGCCTCGCGCAGCGCCGCGGCCGCGGTCTCGAACCGGTCCGAGGCGTCGACGACCTCGCGGGCCCAGGTCGCGGTCGCGCGCCCGGTCTCGGTGAGGCGGGCCCCGCGCGTCGAGCGGGCGACGAGCTCGAGCCCCAGGTGCCTCTCGAGGCGCCGCATGCCGGCCGAGGCGCTCGGCTGGGAGATGCCCAGCGCACGCGCCGCGGCGCTGATCGAGCCGTGGCTGTCGGTCGCGACGAGCAGCTCCAGGAGCCCGAGCGAGGTCCGGTCCCGACGTGGGGGAGGGGGGCTCGCAGGTGTCTGCGGGGTGCTCGCGGCCATAGGTTCATCCTATGGCTCGGTCGTCAGGTGGGCCTTCTGACGAGAGGGCCGGCGCGGCACATTGAGAACATGACCCCCACGACCGACCTCGACACCCCCACCCCGGGCGTCGACCACGCCGCCCGCCGGCCCACCACGCCCGCCCCCTCGACCGAGGCCACCGCCTCGGCTCCCTGGATCCGCCGCGCAGCCCCCGGGCTCGCGTTCTGCGCGCTCGCGACCGTCGTCGCCTACCTTCTCGCGCAGGTGGTCCCGCTCTCGCCCCTCGTGCTGTCCCTGCTCGTCGGTGCCGTCGTCGGCTCGGTGCTCGGAAGCCTGCGCCGCGCGCGCGGGGCGAGCGGCGCCGTCGGGCAGACGACGCGTGCCGCGCGGTGGGCGGAAGCCCTCACCAACCGGACTCAGGAAGGGACCCGGTGGACCGCGATGCGCGTCCTGCGCGCAGGCGTGGTCCTCCTGGGGCTCCAGCTCTCGCTGCCCGAGGTGCTCGCGCTCGGCTGGCGCGGCCTCGCGGTCGTGGCGATCACGGTCGCCGTGACGTTCAGCGCGACGCTCGCCCTGGGGCGCGTGCTGCGTGTCCCGCGCGTGACGTCGCTGCTCGTCGCGACCGGGTTCTCGATCTGCGGCGCGGCCGCGATCTCGGCCATGCAGGGCGTGGTCGGAGGAGGCGACGACGACGAGTCGCGCCGCGACGCCGACGACGCCGTGGCGACCGCGCTCGCGCTCGTGACGATCTTCGGCTCGCTCGCGATCTTCGTGCTGCCCTGGCTCGCCGGGCTGCTCGGGCTCGCCGACGACCGCGCCGGGCTCTGGATCGGGGCGAGCGTCCAGGAGGTCGCGCAGGTCGTGACCGCAGGTGGCGCGATCTCCGCGGCCGCGCTCGCGACCGCGACCGTGAGCAAGCTCGCCCGCGTCGTGCTGCTCGCGCCCCTCGTGGCGGGGGCCGGGGTGCTGCGGGCGCGCAGCCAGCGCGTGGCGCGCCCCGCGGACGTCGAGCCCGCCACGGGGGCCCGTGCGGCCCGCAGGACGCCGCCGGTGCCCCTGTTCGTCGTGGGCTTCCTCGTGGCCGTGCTGGTGCGCAGCACCGGTCTGCTGCCCGCGTCGGTCGTGGAGGTGACGACCGTGGTCACGACGCTGCTCTTCACCGCGGCGATGTTCGCGATGGGGCTGGGGGTCGACGTCGCCCACCTGGTCCGCACGGGTCGGCGCGCGCTCGTGCTCGGGACGGCGTCGGCCGCCGTCGTGACCGGCACCTCGCTCGTGGCGGTGCTGGCGCTGACCTGAGACGGGTGGCGAGCTGCCGAGCCCGCGCTCGACGCGGGGGAGTGAGCCGGCCTGCTGATGTACCGAGCGGTGCCCGGGCAGACCGGGCACCGCTCGACGCGCGCTACCGGACGGTCGCGTCCCAGCGCCAGCGGGTGCGGCGCGCGAGTCCGGGGAGCTCGCAGCGACCCGTCGCCCACACGAGCACCTGTGCTGCCGGGAGCTCGCGGCTCGCGTCCGGCAGGTCGGGGAAGAGCCGCGCGAGCACGCGGGTGCTGAGGCCCTCGGGAAGGTCGGGGGCGATACCCGTGAGCCCTTCGAGGATGTCGCGCCCGTGCACGAGGATCTCGACGATCCCCATGGCCGCGAACCCCTGCGGGTCCGAGAGCCCGTACGGGTGGTAGGCGCGGGCCGTGTCCGGACGGGCGCCCACCTGGGCGGCGAGGAGCTCGCCGCCCGCGAGGAGCACCTCGGCCATCCCGGGCGGGCCCGCCTCGCGCTTGACGTGCGCGATCTCGTCCTCGCCCTTGGGGCCGGCGAGCGGCAGGTAGTCGAGCAGGGGAAGCCCTGCGACCTGGAGCGCGTAGGCGAGGAGGTCGTCGACGACGTGCTCGGCCGTCGCCCAGCACGACCACCGCACGGGCCCGGCCTGCGCGTCGAACGCGGCGTCCGGATGGCGACCCACGCCGTCGGCGAGCCAGCGTGCGGCGGTGCGGACGTCGTCGGGCGTGACGGGGCCGGGTGCGAGCCGGACGACCGAGACGCCGGGGTCCTCGGGCTGCGCGCTCACTCGTCGACCGCGCGGTCGGTGCGGTCCGCGCGCCAGCACTCGGCGCGATAGGGGAGGTCGACCTCGGTGAGCCCCGCGAGCGCGGGGTGGGTCGCCGCGAGGTGGTCGACGGCGTCGAGCAGCTCGTCTCGCTCGGCGGGCGGCAGCGTGAGCAGATGGCTCCGGGTCGCGGCGAGCGTCCGGAGGCTTGCGGCGGGGAGGTGGTCGGCCCAGTCGAAGGTCGCGTGCTCGAGCGGCGTGAAGGACTCGTCGACCCCGTCGAGCTGCGGGGTCCGGTGGACGGGCTCGAGCGAGTCGCCGCGGTGGATGATCTCGGTGAAGCGCTCGACCCAGTCGACCGTGTGGTCGCGGACGTTCCAGACGACGCCGAGCCGGCCGCCGGGGCGCAGCACGCGCGCGATCTCCGGGACGGCCGTCGCGACGTCGAACCAGTGCCAGGCCTGGGCCACGAGGACCGCGTCGACGCTCCCGTCCTCGAGCGGGATGCGTTCGGCCGTGCCGGGCAGGACGTGGGCGCCGGGCACGGCGTCCTTGAGCTGGGCGCGCATGCCGTCCGAGGGCTCGACGGCGGTCACGTGGAGGCCGCGCGCGACCAGCCTCTCGGTGAGCTTGCCCGTCCCTGCCGCGAGGTCGAGCACGTGGCGGGCCCCGGCGGGCAGCATCCAGTCGATCGCGGCGTCAGGGTAGGAGGGGCGGACGGCCCGGTAGTCGTCGGCACCTGCGCCGAACGACGACGCGCGTTCGGCGTGGGACGCGCGCGGGGTGGAGGACGGAGGCTCAGGGGGTGCTGCGGTGCTCATGTCTTCGACGGTGCCACGTCGCGTGGGCGAGGTCCACAGTTTCCTCGCGGTCGGCCGGGACGTGTCGGAGCAGTGGTGCCCGACGGCGGCACGTCCGTTCCGGACGCGGCTCACCCCGGGGTGCGGGCGGGAGTGGGCAGCGACTGGCAGCGACTGGCAGGCCGGCTGAGGGCGATTTGGCCGGACCGGGACTCTCCGGTAATGTTTTCTCTCGGTGAGGCGCTCACCCGAAGCCCGGGAACGGGAAGAGGGCGCGGCGCTGATACCTCCTTGGGGTATGGTGTAATTGGCAACACAACGGTTTCTGGTACCGTCATTCTAGGTTCGAGTCCTGGTACCCCAGCGCAGAGCAAGTAGCGCATCGAGTCGGTCAAACCGACGCGAATCGTGCAGTACAGTTCTCAACGGCACGGCGCCCCTCGGGGTGACGAGCTTAGGCCCCCATCGTCTAGCGGCCTAGGACGCCGCCCTCTCACGGCGGTAACACGGGTTCAAATCCCGTTGGGGGTACGTAGTACGAGGCCTGGCCATCGTCAGATGACCGGGCCTCGATGACGCTCGATCACTCTTCGGAGTGGGAGAGCTGTCCTGGCCCCCATCGTCTAGCGGCCTAGGACGCCGCCCTCTCACGGCGGTAACACGGGTTCAAATCCCGTTGGGGGTACCACCAAGAAAGCCCGGTCATCGTCAGATGACCGGGCTTTCGTCGTTCGTGGGCCGCGACGGCCTGCCGAGGAGCGACCCGGCGAGGTCGCCTCCCGGCTGGAGCCGGCTGCTAGGTTTCTGTGATGTTCGTCGAGACGACCTGCAGGGTCTGCGGATGGTCGGATCCATCGGTCCCGGAGGATCTGTGGCGCGGCGGGACTCCCCTCTACGCGATCTGCGACTGCTGCGGTTCCGAGAGCGGGGTCGAGGACCTCTCCTGGCGCACCGCGCTGCGGGCCCGGAAGGTGTGGCTCGATGCGGGGGCGCGATGGTTCGTGCCCGAGGAACGGCCGGCCGACTGGGACCTGACCGCTCAGCTCGTGCGTCTCAGGAGCCGACGGGCACCGTTCGCTCAGTGAGGTCCGTCACCCTGACCGCCGAGCCCTCTCCCAGGAGCCAGTCCAAGGCGTCGCGGGCCGACCAGGAGCCCTCGTGCTGCGCGGCGAGCCGGGCAGCCCCGGCGACGTCGACGCCGAGCGTCACGAGCGGCGGCTCGACGTAGCCCTCGGCGCGGGTCTGCCCGAGCCCGACGTTCGCGGCGAGGGAGTTGCACAGGCAGGACCGGCCGGCGGTGTCCGCCGCGGCTCCGCCCTTGCGCTCGTACATGTGGACGGGCTCCGCGGGGCACCGGTAGGCGACCTTGCCGTCTTCCTTCTGCACGGGCGTGCGGAGGTAGCCCAGGTCGCACAGCCGAGGGCGTGCCGCCACCAGCCCCTCCTCGGCGAGCGTCCCCGGGAGCTGCGCGACCTTGAACGGGAAGCCCGTGGGGGACGTGAGGGCCTCGGTCCGGACGTCGAGCGTCCCGTCGCGCAACCGGGTCAGGACGTCGTCGCGGAGCGCGGGGTCGAGTCCAGACTCGGTTGCGAGCGCGAAGAGGGTGCCCACCTGGACGCCGGCGGCTCCCGCCTCACGGGCCGCGACGAGCGCCTCGGGCGTCCCCTGCGCGCCCGCGATCCAGAACGGCAGCCCCAGCGCCGCCACCTTCGAGACGTCGGCCTGGTCGCGCGGGCCGAACACGGGCTGGCCGACCTCGTCGAGGGTGAGCCGTCCGCGGGGCGGCGCGTTGTGCCCGCCGGCAGGGGGCCCCTCGACGACGAACCCGTCCGGGCGGGTGCGGTCCTCGCGCACCAGGTGCTCGGCCAGGGCGTGCGCGGAGACGATCGCGAGGAACGTCGGACGTGACACGGCAGGCAGCGAGCCACCGAGGAGCGTCTCGGGGTCGAAGTCGACCGTGTGGTGGCTCCCGCCGACGACCGTCACGGGGAACTCGACGTGCTCGTGCTCCGCGAGCTGGTCGAGCAGGTGCGGGACGTCCCGGGGGATCCCTGCCCCGGTCACGACGTAGTCGGCACCCGCGAGCATTGACCCGTACGCCGCGGCGGGTGCGGCCATCTGGATCTTCTCGAGGAAGTTGATCCCCACGCGCCCGTCGTGACCCTCCTTGGCGAGCCACACCTCGACGAAGCTGCCCAGGACCATGAGCTCCTGCGCGAGCCGGGTCTGGCGCAGCGCGAGGCGCGGGACCGGCGCGTAGGGCTGACCCTCGCTGCGCCCCTCGGGACGGAAGTAGCGCGAGATCACCCGCTGGGCGAACCGGGGGACCGGGAAGGCGGCGAGCGCTCGACGGACCGCCCCGTCGCGGTCACCGTTCTGCAGCCTGCGCGCCAGCACCAGGTCGAGGGCCGTGCCCGACACGAGGCCCAGCTGTCCTGCGTGCGCGACCGCGGACGCGAGGCGCCAGGACGAGACCGCCATGCCCATCCCGCCCTGGATGACCCGCGGGAGCGGCGGGCACGGCGACGGGACGGTCAAGGAAAGCGTGGTCACAGGTGGACTCTTCTCATGCCTGGTGCGAGTGCTGCTGCCACCGCCGAACGGGTGGTTACTGCACCGTAGGTTGCGGGGCGGCGCGCGGCCAGGGTCGAAGGACCCGAACGTGCCGGGACGCTGACCGGAACGGCCTGGGAGAGCCCAGGACGGGGCGTCGGGCGAGGTCAGGCGGGGGGCGGCGGGACCGGGGGCTCGGTGCGCGCCCCGGGGGAGGACGTCGAGCGGCCGATCGGCACGAACGTCGCACGGTCCTCGTCCGAGACCTCCCAGGCCGGACCCTCCGCCTCGCCGTCGGTGCCGTCGAGACGGTTCGCCGGAGGGAGCGGGGGCAGCGGCGGCGCCATGACGGGGCGGTCGGTCCCCGCCAGGCGGGGCGCACTCCCGCGCGGGGCCACGAAGAGGTGCCCCTGGCCGTCCTTCTGGACGGACCGCACCGCGACCGGTTGGGTCGCCGCCGCGGCAGGGTCCCGCTCCGGTCCGACGCTCGTCGGCGCCCACGCGAGATGTGCCGCGGCCGGCGGAGGGGGTGGCGGCGGGGGAGCAGTGGTCGAAGGGCCGGGCGCCGTCGGGGCGGCCTGCTGCCGGCCTGCGGAGCCGTCGGCGCCACCCGAGGCGTTCTGAGCGCCGGAGCCGCCCGGGCCGCCCTTGCCCCCCGGGAGGAAGATCGTGTCGCACAGCTTGCGGTACGTCGCGTCGGGCTTGGCGACCCAGTTGATGCGGCTCATGGCCTGGTCCTGCCCGGCGGACTCGAGGATGAACTGGCCGTAGCCGAGCACGCGCCCGACGATCGAACGGCTGTAGCTCATGTCGGTGACCTTGCCGAGGGGCATCATCGCGACCTTGTGCGTCACGAGCCCGAACATCAGCAGCATGCGTTTGTCGGTCGCCACGAACCACTCGTTGCGCCAGTCCAGGACCTTCCACAGGAGACGCAGGGCGACCGCGAGCCAGACCCACCAGAGCATGAGGGCGCCGTCGCCCACGGTGGGACCGGACGCGCTCACGAGCCATGCGACGACGAGGAACGCGGCGAACGTCGTGGCGACGGGCTCGGCCAGCTTGCCCCAGTGGGCCCGTGTGGCAAGGACGACCCGTTCGCCGGGGATGATGTAGCGGCGCAGATGACGCGCGCTCAGGCGGGGAGGGCGACCCGCGCCCTCCACCTCCAGCTGCTCGCGCGCCATGCCGTCGACTACTCGATGAGGGACTGGACGAACTGTCCGAAGCTCGCGAACGCGCCCATGATGACGTCCCAGATCGCCTGGACGATGTCTGCTGCGCGGTCAGGGCTCTTGATGACCGCGTAGAGCAGGAAGACGATGACGACCCACATCAGGATGGTCTTGGCCTTGCCGGGCATCGTGTGGTCCTCACGTGGTCGTCGATCGGGGCGGTGGTGCTCTGCTCGCCATGGTGACCAGAGCAGACGGGACGCCGTCGGAGGCGCGCCGACGACGAGTCTAGCGTTTCGCCCGAATCGGTCGTGGGTCCCGTGTCAGGACAAGGTCGCACAGAGGGCGCGGAGCGCCGGACGAGGGGGTCCAAAAGGGCGCGGAGCGCCACGACGCGTCCGGTCAGGCAGGCGCAGCACCCGGTGCGAGCGTGGCGGCCAGAACCAGCCACCCCTCGTCCGCCCGCACCCAGAGGCGCGTGTAGCTCAACCGTGCGGAGACCACGGTCCCGCCCTGGACCGCCTCGACAGCGGCGACCAGCCTGGTCACGCCGCTCAGGACGTCCTCCTGGACGTCGAGCGACTCCTCCTCCAGGCGGGTGATCTGCAGGAACCCCGAGCGGTAGCTCTCCAGGTCGTCCTCCTTGGAGAAGACGGACCCGTCCGGGCCTGCGCCGACGCACCGAGGGTGCAGCAGTGCGTCCAGCGCATCGACGTCGCCGGCACGCTGGGCGGCCTGGAGCGCGTGCTCGGCAGCAAGGAGTGTCATCGCCCGAGTCTACGCAGCGGGACCTGCCCCGGGGCGAGCGCTGACGGGTGCGGCAAGGACCGGCAGGAACGCCAGTCAGGAACGCCGAGGGGCGGGCGCCTCACGGCACCCGCCCCTCGGTCAGGGTCGGTGGACGGTCACTCGCCGGCGCGGCGCAGGACCTCGGTCAGGCGGTTGGCCGCGGCGACGACGGAGCCCGAGTGCAGGCGGCCCGGCTGGCGCGTCAGGCGCTCGACCGGTCCCGAGATCGAGACTGCGGCGACGATCCGCCCCGACGGTCCGCGTACGGGCGCCGACACCGAGGCGACCCCGAGCTCGCGCTCCGAGACGGACTGTGCCCAGCCGCGCCGTCGGACTCCCGAGAGGATCGTGGCCGTGAAGACGGCCTCGCGCAGGCCGCGGTGGAGGCGGTCCGGCTCCTCCCAGGCGAGCAGGACCTGGGCGGCCGAGCCCGCACCCATCGTGAGGGTAGCCCCCACGGGGATAGAGTCACGGAGTCCGACCGGGCGTTCTGCCGCGGCGACGCAGATGCGATGGTCGCCCTGGCGGCGGTAGAGCTGGGCGCTCTCGCCCGTGTGGTCGCGCAGCGCCGTGAGAACGGGGTTCGCGGCGGCGAGCAGGCGGTCCTCGCCTGCTGCGGTCGCGAGCTCGTTCAGGCGCGGTCCGAGGACGAAACGGCCCTGCATGTCGCGAGCCACCATGCGGTGGTGCTCGAGCGCGACAGCGAGGCGATGAGCCGTCGGACGGGCGAGTCCGGTGGCGGTGACGAGCTGGGCCAAAGTGGCTGGTCCGGACTCCAGAGCGCCCAGAACGGACGCCGCCTTGTCCAGCACGCCGACTCCGCTAGAATTGTCCATAGGTCGATATTGACGTCTCGCACAGTGAGATGCAAGTTTGCGGGTGTCGGTGTCGCCGAAGGACCGGGAAGATCACCCGGACCACGACCGAGTTGTACCCCCCGATCGTCGCCCACGGCCCCCGCGTGAGCGACCACCGCAGGACACAGGTAGGAGAAACCAACATGGCCGGCACGCTGGCGGAGAAGGTCTGGGACGCGCACCTGGTGCGACGTGGCACCGACGGGTCGCCCGACCTCCTCTACATCGATCTGCACCTCATCCACGAGGTCACCAGTCCGCAGGCCTTCGAGGGCCTGCGTCTCGCCGGCCGGCAGGTGCGCCGCACCGACCTGACGATCGCGACCGAGGACCACAACACCCCCACGCTCGACATCGACCTGCCGATCGCGGACCTCACGAGCCGCACCCAGATCGACACGCTGCGCAACAACGCCAAGGAGTTCGGCGTGCGCATCCACTCCCTGGGTGACGCGGACCAGGGCATCGTGCACCAGGTCGGCCCCCAGCTCGGGCTCACCATGCCGGGCCTGACGGTCGTGTGCGGCGACTCGCACACCTCGACCCACGGCGCGTTCGGGGCCCTCGCGTTCGGCATCGGGACCTCGGAGGTCGAGCACGTGCTCGCGACCCAGACCCTGCCGCTCGCGCCCTTCAAGACCATGGCGATCACGGTCAACGGCGAGCTGCCCCCGGGCGCGACGTCCAAGGACATCATCCTCGCGATCATCGCGAAGATCGGCACGGGCGGCGGCCAGGGCTACGTCCTGGAGTACCGCGGCGAGGCCATCCGCAAGCTGACCATGGAAGCCCGCATGACGGTCTGCAACATGTCGATCGAGGCGGGCGCGCGCGCCGGCATGATCGCTCCTGACGAGACCACGTTCGAGTACCTCAAGGGCCGTCCGCACGCGCCCGAGGGCGCCGACTGGGACGCCGCGGTCGAGTACTGGAAGACGCTCAAGACCGACGACGACGCCACGTTCGACGAGGAGGTCGTGCTCGAGGCGGCCGACCTCGAGCCGTTCATCACCTGGGGCACCAACCCCGGCCAGGGCCTGCCCCTGTCCGCGAACGTCCCGGTCCCGGCGGAGATCGCCGACGAGAACGAGCGCGTCGCCGCCGAGCGCGCGATCGAGTACATGGGCCTGACCCCGGGTGCTCCGCTGCGCGACATCGCGATCGACACGGTCTTCATCGGCTCGTGCACCAACGGCCGCATCGAGGACCTGCGCTCGGTCGCCAAGGTCGTCCAGGGCAAGAAGAAGGCCGACTCGCTGCGCGTGCTCGTCGTGCCCGCGTCGGCGCGCGTCCGCCTCCAGGCCGAGGCCGAGGGGCTCGACCAGATCTTCCTCGACTTCGGTGCCGAGTGGCGCAACGCCGGCTGTTCGATGTGCCTGGGCATGAACCCGGACCAGCTCGCTCCGGGGGAGCGTTCGGCCTCCACGTCCAACCGCAACTTCGAGGGTCGCCAGGGCAAGGGTGGACGCACCCACCTGGTCTCGCCGCTCGTCGCGGCCGCGACGGCCATCCGCGGGACGTTGTCCTCGCTGGCCGACCTGGACCTGCCGGCCGACGTCGACATCACGTCGTTCGACGGCACGCCGCTCGCGCCGCTCGACCCGCGCGTCCCGCTGCAGGTCTGACACCGGGTTCCGGCGCCCCACGCGGGGCGCCACCCCGGCAGGCCACCTGACGACCGACTCATCGAGGAAGCAGAAGCATCATGGAGAAGTTCACCACCCACACCGGTGTCGGTGTCCCGCTGCGCCGCAGCAACGTCGACACGGACCAGATCATCCCCGCCGTCTACCTCAAGCGCGTGACGCGCACGGGGTTCGAGGACGCGCTGTTCGCGGCGTGGCGCGGGGACCCCGCGTTCGTCCTGAACCAGCCCGCTTACTCGTCCGGCTCCGTGCTGGTCGCGGGCCCCGACTTCGGCACCGGCTCGTCGCGCGAGCACGCCGTGTGGGCCCTCAAGGACTACGGCTTCAAGGTCGTCCTGGCCTCGCGTTTCGCGGACATCTTCCGCGGCAACTCGGGCAAGCAGGGCCTCGTCGCGGGCATCGTCGCGCAGGAGGACATCGAGCTGCTGTGGAAGGTCCTCGAGACCAAGCCCGGCACCGAGGTCACGGTCGACCTGGTCGAGCGCACGGCGACGGCCGACGACGTCGTGGTCCGTTTCCAGATCGACGACTACACGCGCTGGCGCCTCATGGAGGGGCTCGACGACATCGGCCTGACCCTCCAGCACGAGGCCGACATCACGGCGTTCGAGCAGACGCGCGCGTCGTGGCGCCCCAAGACGCTGCCGGCGAAGCACCTGCCGACGGTCGACATCGAGGCGGCCCGCCCGTCCGCATGACCTGACGGTCGCACGCGGTTCGCACGGCCCGACGGCGCCGCGCCCCTGGGTGGGGAGCGGCGCCGTCGGCGTGTGCGGGACGGGGGACGTACCTGCTCGCCGAGACGGCGTGTCGCCGACGGGCGGCGTACGTGGCGCGACGCACGCGCTCACGGTCGCGGCGGCCCCTGGCGGATCCGCGCGAGCTGCGACTCCGCAGTGATCTTCGACGGGTCCCACCCGGCCTCGAGCCACCACGTCGCGCCCGCGGCCTCGAGCGCGCGCGCGTCCTGGGCCGCGGCGTCGAGGTCGGTCGCGAAGTCCCGCTGGACCACGAGCTCGAACGTACCGGCCGCCGGGTCACGGTGGTCGCCCATCCAGGTCGCGACCTCGCGCACGTCCTCCGGTGTGAGCGGGTCCAGGCCGCGGTCGCCCCGGAGCTGGACCGTCACGCCGTCCCAGCGGACCGCTCGGCTCATGGACTTCTCGCTCGGGAACACCCCCACGGGCCACACGGGGATGCGCCCGTGGACGGGCTGCGGTGAGATCGTCATCTCGCCCGTCGAGATGTGTTTCCCGTCGAACGAGAACGCCTCGCCCGACCAGGAACGCTCGAGGAAGGCCAGCACGTCGTCGAGCAGCTCGGCGCGCTCGCGCAGCGACGTGAGCTGGCCGGGGACGGCGCTGAAGCCCGCGTCGTCGAGCACCCCGACGCCCGCGGGCAGCACGAGCCGCCCGCCCGAGAGGTGGTCGACCGTCAACGCCTGGCGTGCGAGCTCCCACGGACGCCGGCGGGGCAGTGCGAATACGAGCGCACCCAGCGTCACGCGCTCGGTCTGGACGGCCGCCGCGGCGAGGATGCCCCACGGGTCGTAGCCCTCCATGCCGGGCAGGCTGATGCCGTCCCACGTGAAGTAGCCGTCCCAGCCGTGGTCCTCGGCCTCGCGGGCCATGGAGACCAGCTCTGATGCGGAACCGAAGCTCCCGACGAACCCGAACTTCAAGGCCATGACGTCCTCCTGCGACTCGTTGGCGGTCCTCCCACGGTAGGACCGGCCACCCACACGCGCCGCGGGCCGGACGACGAAGGCCCGCTCGCCCCGCGAGTTCGCGGGCGAGCGGGCCTTCGGGCGTCGTCAGGGGATCAGTGGTGCTTGTTCTTGCGCGGGATGAAGTGCACGACCGTGACGACGACCGCGCCCACGATGGTGCCGACGATCGCCGAGCCCAGGGTGTCGACGAGCCAGGTGAGCACGCCCCCGACGACCGGGACGCCGTGCACGCCCGACTCGAGGAAGTGCAGCAGGTCGTAGGGCCCGTGCCACCCGAGGTCGTACGCGCCCTGGAGCAGGATGTGCCCACCGACCCACAGCATCGCGACGATGCCGACGGTCGAGATGACCGCCATGACGCGCGGCATGGCGGTCACGAGGCCGCGCCCGAACGACTGGACCCACCCCGTGCGCTGCCGGGCGAGGTGCAGGCCGATGTCGTCCATCTTCACGATCAGGCCCACGATCCCGTAGACCAGAGCAGTGATGAGCAGCGCGACGACCACGAGGATGATCGCGCGCGACCAGAACGCCTCGTCGGCGACCTCGTTGAGCGCGATGACCATGATCTCGGCGCTGAGGATGAAGTCGGTGCGCACCGCGCTCGACACGACCCGGTCCTCGTCGACGGCCTTCTTCGCCGCCGCCTCGTCGATCGCCTCGCCGTGCTTGCCCGAGATCATCTCCCAGAGCTTCTCGGCCCCCTCGAACGCGAGGTACGTCCCGCCGACCATGAGCAGCGGTGTCAGGAGCCACGGCAGGTACTGGCTGAGCAGCAGCGCCGCCGGGAGGATGAACAGGAGCTTGTTGCGCAGCGAGCCCAGGGCGATGCGCTTGACGACCGGGATCTCGCGCTTCGCGGCCAGACCCTCGACGTAGCGGGGCGTGACCGCGGTGTCGTCGATCACGACGCCGGTGGCCTTGACGCTCGCGCGCCCCGCGGCGGCACCGATGTCGTCGACGGAGGCGGCCGCGAGCTTGGCGAACGCCGCGATGTCGTCCAGGAGTGCTGCGAGTCCGAAGGCCATGAGGTCTCCACGAGGCCCGTGTCGCCGCCCACGAGCCCTGAGGTCGGGAGTCGACGCGGCTGTAGCGCATCGTATTCCCTCGGACGGGCGCCCGTCTCGGGGCGTCCACGAGAGCCCGCTGGCTCGTCGACGCCCGACCCGGCCCCCTGCCCTGGTGGCGTGTGACGCGATCGGTCGCACCGCCGTCGGGCAGACGATCTAGGCTGGTCCACATGGCTAACCACTACGACGTCGTCGTCCTCGGCGCGGGTCCCGGCGGCTACGTCGCCGCCATCCGCGCGGCCCAGCTCGGCCAGTCCGTCGCGATCATCGAGGAGAAGTACTGGGGCGGTGTGTGCCTCAACGTCGGGTGCATCCCCTCCAAGGCGCTCCTGCGCAACGCGGAGCTCGCCCACCTGTTCACGCACCAGGCCGACTTCTTCGGCATGACCGGTGACGTGTCGTTCGACTTCGGCAAGGCGTTCGACCGCAGCCGCGACGTCGCCGACGGCCGCGTCAAGGGCGTGCACTTCCTCATGAAGAAGAACAAGATCACCGAGTACGACGGGCGCGGCACGTTCCGCGACGCCAACACGATCGACGTCGCGCTGTCCTCGGGCCAGACCGAGACCGTGACGTTCGCGAACGTCATCATCGCGACGGGCTCGAAGGTCCGCCTGCTGCCGGGCGTCGAGCTGAGCGAGAACGTCGTCACGTACGAGAAGCAGATCCTGACGCGCGAGCTGCCGCGCTCGATCGCGATCGTCGGGGCCGGTGCGATCGGCATGGAGTTCGCGTACGTCCTCAAGAACTACGGCGTCGACGTGACCATCATCGAGTTCCTCGACCGCGCGCTGCCCAACGAGGACATCGAGGTCTCCAAGGAGATCGCCAAGCAGTACAAGAAGCTCGGCGTGAACATCCTGACGTCGACCGCGGTGCAGACCGTGGTGGATGGTGGCTCGTCGGTGACCGTCTCCTACAAGGGCGTCAAGGACGACAAGCCCGGCTCGATCGAGGTCGAAAAGGTCCTCATGGCCGTGGGCTTCGCACCCAACGTCGAGGGCTTCGGCCTCGAGAACACGGGTGTGCAGCTCACCGATCGCGGCGCGATCGCGATCGACGACGTCATGCGCACCAACGTGCCCCACATCTACGCGATCGGTGACGTCACCGCGAAGCTCATGCTCGCGCACGTCGCCGAGGCGCAGGGAGTCGTCGCGTCCGAGACCATCGGCGGCGCCGAGACCATGACGCTGGGCGACTACCGCATGATGCCGCGCGCGACGTTCTGCCAGCCGCAGATCGCGAGCTTCGGCCTCACAGAGCAGCAGGCCCGCGACGAGGGCTACGACGTCAAGGTCTCCAAGTTCCCCTTCACGGCCAACGGCAAGGCGCACGGCCTGGGCGAGCCCACGGGGTTCGTCAAGCTCGTCGCCGACGCCCGCTACGGCGAGCTCCTCGGCGGCCACCTGATCGGCCCCGACGCATCCGAGCTGCTGCCCGAGCTCACGCTCGCGCAGAAGTGGGACCTCACGGCATCCGAGCTGGGGCGCAACGTGCACACGCACCCGACGCTGTCGGAGGCCGTGCAGGAGGCTATTCATGGACTCGCGGGGCACATGATCAACTTCTGACCTGGTTGGTGGGTCGGGCGTCGATCGCCTGATCGGAGGCCCGGATCTGCGGATTTCCGCAGGTCCGGGCCTCTTCGTGCGTTCCAGGGGAGCCCAATTCTCACGATCCAGAACCTCAAGGTCGCGGGGCTGCTCGACTCCGAAGGGGGCAGGGACCGGGCGACCAGCCAGGAAGCACTGAGACAACTGCTGAAGCGGACCTTGCATGCTGGGGATCACATCGTCGGAGTTCGGCGGCCTAGATCGAGGCTCTTCTTGGGCGGTCCGCGACAGCCTGGCGTAACTCCCGACAACGTGCGGACCTGTGCGGCAACAACGTACGCCCGGGCACGCGTCAGGTGGCCTCGGACCTAGTTGGTTGGTTCGGTGGCTTCGAGCACGAGCGACTCAAAGTGCGCGGTCATCGTGGGATTGCCCTTGGTCAGTTTGCGGATTGTCACCTCGTCAAGCCCGCGGTCCGCGACGTCAAGCTGCTGTGTCCACAGTCGCATGGCTTCCTTAACTTTCTCGAGGTTGGCGATGGCGGTATCGATCGTCTTGATCGCAACCTCATACTGGTTGCGAGCCTTTCCGACCCGCATCTTGAACGAGTCCTGGAAGCCCTTGAGGGTGGTCTCAAAGTTTGTGATGTCGATGTTCTGTGCCTGGATGCGCTCCAGTTCGGTGCGCACCGTGATCGATGCCATCCCACAGTCCTCCTCGCGTCGGGGCGGTCGATCGGGTGAATTCGATGGCGACTGCGCTGTCGGTCGTAAACAGGGAAGGGGCGATTCACCGCGCGGTGCCGTGGTGCCCCGCGTGGACGTGCTTGGCTCCGGGGTGCCCCGTTCGCGCCACTGGGGGTATCGCCGGGGAAGCAGGAATGTGCGACGATCCCCGGCATGACGATGAGGCAGCGCCCGACGGCGCCGGAAGGGTTGGCCCCACCCCGTTGGGTTCGGGAAGCAGTCAGGGAGTCGAGCCGTACCGGCCGGGTCTTGGATCACGGATTCTCCGATGCCCAACTCAAGTCGGTGTGGTGGACGTCTCGGCTTACCGAGGCCGGTCTGGCTGACGGGACCTCTCCGATGATCACGTTCCCCTCGACTCGTGAGGACGGGACGGCGGTGCTGACCCGGGCGGACTTGTTCGCCATGTCCGCGGACCTCCGCAGCAAGGGGCGGCGAGGCCGGGACGAGCAGTGGCTGCAGTTCCTGTGGCATGTGCTCGCCTGGGGTTCTGGGCCGTCGCGGCGGAACAATCGCGCGCGAATCGACGCCTTCGCGGATCCCGTGACGCGAAGAGATCGCATCGGCTATCTGCGCGAGGCTGCCGAGCGGGTGTGGAAAGAGGACGTGCGGGGGGCGTACGGCGCGCTCGTCGAACCGGGACGGGGCCGTATCCCTGGGCTCGGGCCGGCTTTTTTCACCAAGGTGCTGTACTTCCTTGGCGGTGACGCCCCGCAGGAGCGTCGCGCCGTGAGGTGTCTGATTCTCGATGCGCGCGTCGCGACGTCCCTCCGTAGTTGCGGATGGGAGTCGCTTCCGAAGGGCAACTACAACTGGTTCACCGACACGTACGTGTCCTATTGCGGACTGTTGTCGAGATGGGCTGACGACTTGAGCGTTGCGGTCGGCCGCACGGTCGAGGCCGACGAGATTGAACGGGCGCTGTTCGCCGGACCCACCTGATATGTGGCGAGCTAGCCGTGGCTTCGCACCATCCGAACCTCGCTCACACCGTCGTCCACCTTCGTCACGCCGTCGGGCTTGAAGCCCTGCTTCGCGTAGAACGCCTGGGCTCGTGGGTTGGGATCTGCGACCCAGAGCCCGGCCGAGGTGCCGGCCGGGAGGACGGCCTCCATCAGCCCACGTCCCGCGCCGCTGCCGTGGAACGCTCCCGGCAGGTAGAGGACGTACAGCTGGGTGTCCCACGCGACGTCGGCTTCGGTGGCTGGTCCAGCGAGCGCGATGCCGACCACTGCGCCGTCGGACTCGGCGACGGCAGCCCGGAACGGCTCGTAGCGCTCCTCGGTGAGCACGGCATTCCAGAACCGCCCGCGTGCCGGCAGCAGGCCCGGGTCGTCGAGCACCTCGTCACGCATCAGGCCTCGGTAGGTCTGCCGCCAGGACTCGACGTGGACGTCGGCCATCGCGTCCGCGTCGTCGGGACGGGCCGGGCGGACGTGGAGGGGTGGACGCATCGCCCCAGGGTAGTGGTGCAGTGACGTCCGAGGATCCACCGCGCCCCCACCTGTCACTTGAGCTGTACGTGCCCCAGATACTCGAAGTGCGACTTCACGTGCTCGGAGACGTCGACGTTGACGAGCTTGTCCGAGGCGGGGGTGAAGCCCGTGAGACCGGCGGCGACCTGTCCCCCCTGCGCGACCCTGTAGACCACGTTCAGGACGTTGTCACGAGTCGAGTGGTACCCGTACACGGCCTCGTCGACCGAACCCGTCAGGTCACGCCAGTCGCTCTTGGCGCCGATGGCTGCGCCGAGCAGGTGGACGGACCGGATGCGCGGACCGCCGGGCTTGGTGCCCAGCGCCTCGGCCGCGACAGCCATCACTCGAGCGCCGAGGCTGTGCCCGATGAGCACATAGGACTCTGCCTCGGTCCGGGCGAGGAGGTCGCCGACGATGACGCCGGTCTTGTCGGCGCGGCTCTTCGCGACATGCCAGGGATTCTTGGCCAGGTCGGTCGCAAGGAGCGCTGGTGCGATGGTCCGGCCGAGGAACTTCGCCCCGGCCTTGTGAGCAACGGCGGCGGCCCCCTTGACCGCTGTGGTGCCCCCGGCCTTCCCGATCAGGCCCGCGCCCATCACCCCGAAGTCCTTGAGCTCCTTGGCGCCCCAGCGCACGCGGTACACGGGGGAGTCGGGGTAGCGCCCGTCGACGATCGACTTCCACCCACCCCACTTCTCCTGGTCGCCCTCGGTGAGGAAGCCGTTGGACACGAGGACGGGCACGCCACCGCGGCCAGGACGTAGGAGCTCGATCCGGAACGACTTGTCCTCGCGGACGTAGGCGTTCGACACGGACGCACCGAGAGTGCCTCCGACGGCAGCGCCGACGGCGGTGACGACGGCGGTGCCTCCTGCCATGCCGAGCCCTCCGGCGGCGAGGCTGCCGCCACCGAGGACGGCGAGGCCGTGCGACGTCGCGGCCGCACCGGAGAGCCCGCCGAACATCCCGAGCGAACCGATCGCCCCGCCGATCGCCGGCGCGGCGAGAAGGGCGAGTGGTGCGCCGGCAGCAAGGCCGACGATTCCGACCGCAGCGATCTTGGACGCCTTGTTCAGGTCGGGCTTCTCGTACTTGAGGAAGTCCTCGTAGTCGTGCAGCTCGCCGAACGTTCCTTGGGCCTTCTCGAAACCGGGGATGTCATGGCGGTGCTCGGCACAGTACTGGGGGACACGGAGGGCGCCGCGGTCTCGGACCGCCATGTTCTCGCAACCGGGAGCCACGCACGGAAGGGTCGGTGACCCGCACGCCTGGCACACGTAGACGGGCAGCTGGCCGGCGGGCCGGTTGGACTTGCGATGCTCGGACTTGGCGAAGCACGACGAGCACCAGCCCAGCTTCGGCTCATAAGGTGAGACGTCGTCTGCGACGTCGGCGATCCACTGCGCGACCTTCGCATAGCCGTCGGCGCGCTTCTGGGCGCTCTTCTTGTTCTCCTCGGCCTGCTTGAGCGCAGCCTTCTCGCTCTCGCGGTCGGATGCAGCGAGCGCTTCTGAGTACGACGTCGTCCGCGCCACGTACCACGCCTTGGCGTAGGCCCACATGTTGCTGAGGAGAGCTGGATTGGTCTGCAGGACCCCACCGCTCTCAATCGTGGGGTCGAGGTCGGTGATGTCGCCGGAGAGGGTGAGTGTTGCGCCCTGGTCCGAGACGACCGCGACCGTGAGGCGCGTACCGTCGGCGACGTGGGCGTGAATCGAACCAGGCATGGTGGGATCGTTCCACAGCATCCGGTGGTAAATCAGCGCCGATCGGGTGAATTTGCACCTGTCCATACACAATGCTGCTGGAGCCCTCCGGCCACCCGCCTACCCGACGTCGCAGCCCACCTTCCGCACGACGGCGCGCTCCGTCGTCGGGCATCTTGGGTGCCGCACCCAGCGGCCCCCGGCATCACCCGATCCCAAACTCCCGCCGCAGCATCTCCCCGACCATCCCGGGGACGTCGACCGTCCCCGGGTGCAGCGCGTCGTAGACCTGCAGCCCTTCCCAGGTGGAGATGAAGAGCGCCGCGCGTTCCTCGGGTGAGGCGCCGGTCTCCGCAAGGACCCCGCGCTCGCGCTGCGACCGGATCATCCCGCCGATGATCGAGACCAGCACCTGGTGCCGCTGCTGGAGCACGGGCCGCGCGGGGTGCCCTTCGGTCCCCGCCTCGGCCGAGAGGGTCGAGAGGAGCTGCACGAGCCCGGGTGCTTCGCGGTTGCGTTCGGCGACGTGCACGAACCCGTCGGCGAGGTCCTCGGGCGTGAAGTCCGTGGGCATCTCGGGTGGCGCGTGCTGCGCGTCGTGCCACTCGATGACGGCCAGGAGCAGTGCGGTCTTGTTGCCGAAGTGGTGCAGGAGCGTCGAGTGGTCGACCCCGGCCTCACGCGCGATGCCTCGCAGGGAGGCTCCGTAGAACCCCTTCTGGGCGAAGGCCTCGGCCGCGCGGGCGACGATCGACTGCTTGGTCGCCCGCCCGGTGGCGTACCCCTCGGGTCGCCCTGTGGTGGCTGCTTGCTGTGTGGTCACGACGATCCTCTCCGAGGTCAGAGGCTACCCTGCCACGTAATTCCACCAAGTGGTGGAGGTTGGGCTATCCTGGCGCCGTGCTCACTCCTGACGCCCGACGACGTGCCCGTAGCGAGATGACCCTCACCGAGAAGGCATCGCTCACCTCAGGCGCGAACTTCTGGAACACCAAGCCGGTCGACCGGCTCGGCGTTCCCTCGATCATGCTCACCGACGGCCCGCACGGTCTGCGCAAGCAGGGCGGGGCAGCGGACCACCTCGGTCTCAACGCGAGCATCCCCGCGACGTGCTTCCCCACCGCGGCCACGCTCGCCAACAGCTGGGACCCGGGCCTCGTGGAGCGCGTGGGCGAGGCGCTCGGCGCCGAGGCCGCCGCAGAGGACGTCAGCGTCCTGCTCGGTCCCGGCCTCAACATCAAGCGCAACCCGCTCGCGGGCCGCAACTTCGAGTACTTCTCCGAGGACCCGCTGCTCGCGGGCCGCCTCGCCGCCGCGCAGATCCGCGGTATCCAGTCCCAGGGCGTCGCCGCGAGCGCCAAGCACTTCGCGGTGAACAGCCAGGAGACGCACCGCATGTCGATGGACGAGGTCGTCGACGAGCGCGCGCTCCACGAGACCTACCTCGAGGCGTTCCGGATCGCGGTCACCGAGGGCCGGCCGTGGACCGTCATGAGCTCGTACAACAAGGTCAACGGGACCTACGCGAACGAGCACCGCGAGCTCCTCGACGAGATCCTGCGCAAGCAGTGGGGCTTCGACGGCCTGGTCGTGACCGACTGGGGCGGCAACAACGACCGCGTCGCAGGCCTGGTCGCGGGCAACGCGCTCGAGATGCCGTCGACCGACGGGGTGACCGACGCCGAGGTCGTGCGCGCGGTCGAGGAGGGGCGCCTCCACGAGGCGGTCCTCGACGCCCGCGTCGACGAGCTGCTCACGCTGATCGCGCGCACGGAGCGCGCCCGCGCGCAGGGAACCCGCACGCCCGACGGCGCCGCACCGGTCGACCACGACGCGCACCACGCGCTCGCGGTCGAGGCCGCGCGACGCTCGGTCGTCCTGCTGCGCAACGCGCGCGGGACCCTGCCGCTCGGGTCGCACTCGGGCCGCGTCGCGGTGATCGGCGACTTCGCGGCGAGCCCCCGGTACCAGGGGGCTGGCAGCTCGCTCGTGAACCCGACCCGGGTGGACGTCGCGCTCGACGCGCTGCGGGCGAGCGAGCTGGACGTCGTCGGCTACGAGCCCGGCTGCGCACGCCGCGACGCGGGCCGGGGCGCGTGGGACTCGCCGTCGTCGGTGCGACGCCGACGCAAGGCCGTCCGTCTCGCCGAGCGCGCCGACGTCGTGCTGCTCTTCCTCGGCCTGGACGAGTCCGCCGAGGCCGAGGGCGTCGACCGGGCGCACATGCGCCTCGCGCGCAACCAGCTCGCCCTCACGCGCGAGCTGACAGCGCTCGGGATCCCGGTCGTGGTCGTCCTGGCCGGCGGCGCCCCCGTCGAGCTGCCGTTCGCCGAGCACGTCGACGCGATCGTGCACGGCTACCTCGCGGGCCAGGGCGGCGGGCAGGCGGTCGCCGACGTGCTGACCGGCGCGGTCAACCCGGCCGGTCGCCTCGCCGAGACGTACCCGCTGCGCTATGTGGACGTTCCGTCGTCGGCGACGTTCGGGCGGACCGAGGCGACGTCCGAGCACCGCGAGAGCATCTACGTCGGCTACCGCTACGCCGACAAGGTCGGCCTGCCCGTCCGCTACCCGTTCGGGCACGGGCTGAGCTACACCACGTTCGCGTACAGCGACCTGACGGCGGGCCGGGAGCAGGTCACCGTCACGGTGACCAACACAGGGGACCGTGCAGGGACCGAGACCGTGCAGGTGTACGTCGAGGCGCCCGGCGCCGCGGAAGGCGCGTTCCGCGCGCCCCGCGAGCTCGCGGGCTTCGCGAAGGTCACGCTCGACGCGGGGGAGAGCGCGACCGTGACGGTCGACCTGGCCGAGCACGCGTTCGACGCCTACGACGTCGTCGCGCATCAGTGGCGCACCGTGCCGGGCATCTCCACGGTCCAGGTGGGCGCCTCGTCGCGCGACCTGCGGGTGAGCGCGCCCGTCGAGGTCGACGGCGAGCCGTGGACGCCCGGTGCGACCGCGCCGGGCGCCACGGCCCTGCCGCACTACGTCAGCGGCCGGGTGGACCGCGTCCCGGCCGCCGAGTTCGCCGCGCTCCTGGGGCGCACGCCCCCGGCTGCGGACTGGCCCGTCGGGCAGCCGCTCACGCGCGACGACATCGTCGCCCAGGCGCGGGGCCGAGGCGGGGTCGGGGGCTTGCTGGTCGGGCTCATCGACACCGCCGGGCGACTGCTCATGGCACTGGGCCGCCCTCTGGCGGCGAACAACACCCGCTTCGCGCTCGACCTGCCGTTCCGGTCGGTGTCGCGGATGAGCGCGGGCAAGGTCGACGACGCGATGCTCGACGCCCTGCTCGTGATGGTCAACGGCCGGTTCTGGGGTGGCATGCGCCGCCTCGTCCCGGCATGGCGTGCCCACGCGAAGGCCGCGCGGGCTCCGAAGAAGGACTGAGAACGATGGCGACACGCACAGAGATCAAGCGGGACGCGGTCGCGCGCGCACAGGAGCTGCGCGCGGCCAGGCGGGCCCGACGCGCCGAGCTGAAGGCAATGGCGCCGCAGGACCGCAAGGAAGCCCGGGCAGCCGACAAGGTCGCAGCCCGGGAGGCGAAGAAGAGCGCCAAGGCAGAGCGGGCTGCGGCCCACGCCGGGATGACCCGTGCGGAGCGCCGCGAGGACAGGCGGCGCGCACGGATCAACCGCAAGGTCGAGCACCGTCCGCGCCGCGCGGTCGGGTGGGGCGTCACCGCCGTGGCCGTGATCGCGATCGGGGGACTGGTCGCGCCGTTCGCGAGCGCGTTCGGCCGCCTCATGTCGATCGAGTACGACTCGTCCTCCCCGGCAGGCGTGGCCGCCCGGGAGAACGCGGCCCAGGTGTCGGAGGACATCTCCGACGAGGGCATCGTCCTGCTCAAGAACGAGGACGACGTCCTGCCGCTGGCCGAGAAGTCCCTCAACGTGTTCAGCTTCGCGTCCTTCAACCTCATCCTCGGTGGCGGCGGGTCGGGCGGCAGCAACCAGTCGCAGGCCGTGCCGTTCTACGACGCGCTCGCCGACCAGGGGATCACTGTCAACCCCGACCTCAAGGCGACCATGGAGGACGCGGGCGCCAAGACCGAGACCGGTGGCGCCAACGGCCTCGTGCAGATCGCGGGCGCCATGCTGGGCGGCGGTGACGAGGGCGAGCCCGCTCCCGACTACCTGACCGACGACGTCATGGCCCAGGCCGCCGAGTTCTCCGGCACGGCCCTCGTGGTCGTCGGCAACGACGGCGTCGAGGGGCAGGACATGAGCCCCGAGCAGCTGCGCCTGACCGACGAGCAGCGCGCTCTGTTCGACCGTGTCACGGCCTCGTTCGACGACGTCGTCGTGGTCGTGAACTCGGGCAACCAGCTGGAGCTCGGGTTCCTCGACGCGTACCCGCAGATCAAGTCCGCGGTGTGGATCGGGACCCCGGGTCCCCGTGGCGCGGTCTCGCTCGCCAAGGTGCTGACGGGGGACGTGAACCCGTCCGGCCGCCTGACCGACACCTACGCCTACGACGTCACGAGCGCCCCGGCGATCGAGAACGTCGGCGACTTCGACTACGCCAACGTCAAGCGCTCGTACATGGACTACGAAGAGAGCATCTACGTCGGCTACCGCTACTACGAGACCCGGTACGTGGGTGACGAGGCGGGCTACGCCGAGGCCGTCCAGTTCCCGTTCGGGCACGGCCTGAGCTACACCACGTTCGAGCAGCAGGCCGCCGCGCCGCGCGTCGAGGGCGAGACGATCAGCGTCGACGTCACGGTGACCAACACCGGTGACGTCGCGGGCAAGGACGTCGTGCAGGTCTACTTCTCGGCGCCCTGGACGCCGGGCGGCATCGAGAAGTCCGCGATCGAGCTCGCGGGCTACGACAAGACGACGATGCTCGAGCCCGGCGAGTCCGAGACCGTGACCGTCACGTTCGACGTGCGCGACATGGCCTCCTGGGGCACCGAGGGCCACGGTGCCTACCTGCTCGAGGCCGGGACGTACCAGATCTCGGTGCGCACCGACGTGCACACGCCCGTCGCGCAGTTCGACCACGTGGTGGCCGAGGACGTCGTCTACGACACCGACGCCGACACGGGGTACGAGCTGACCAACCGCTTCGCCGACGCCGAGGGCGACCTGACCTCCCTCTCGCGCGCCGACTGGGAGGGCACGTACCCGCAGGCTCCTGAGCCGGGTGCCACGGCCTCCGACGAGCTGCTCGCGCGCATGGACCCGGAGATCGAGCCCGCGGAGGGCGAGGTCCCGACCTACGGCGCCGACAACGGCCTCGTCCTGGCCGACCTGGCGGGCCTCGACCGTGACGACCCCCAGTGGGAGAAGTTCCTCGACCAGCTCACGCTCGACGAGCAGATCGACCTCTTCGCCAAGGGCGCGTACCGCACGCACGAGGTCGAGCGCCTCGGCATCCCCGCGATGGACCTGCTCGACGGGCCGGCGGGCCTCAACTCGCTGTTCAGCCCGCTCGAGGCCGCCGCCTACCCGACGCAGATCGTCGTGGCCTCGACGTGGAACGACGAGCTCGCGTTCGCGCTCGGCGAGTCGGTGGGCGACGAGGCCGTCGCCCACGACATCGAGGGCTGGTACGCCCCGGGCATGAACCTGCACCGCTCTGCTCTGGGCGGGCGTGACTTCGAGTACTTCTCGGAGGACCCGTACCTGTCGGGCATGATGTCCGCCGCGATGGTCTCGGGCGCGGAGAGCAAGGGTGTGCTCACGTTCATGAAGCACTTCGCGCTCAACGAGCAGGAGGTCAACGCCCGCACGGGCGTGAACGTCTTCGTCGACGAGCAGGCCCTGCGCGAGCTGTACCTCAAGCCGTTCGAGATCACGGTCAAGGAGGCCGACCCGACCGGCGCGATGAGCTCCTTCATCAACATCGGCGGCACCTGGGCCGGTGGCAACGAGGCGCTCCTGCAGGACGTCCTGCGCGGGGAGTGGGGCTTCCAGGGCATCGTCTCGACCGACGCGGTGCTCGGATCCTGGATGGATCCTGGTCTCGCGGCCCGCTACGGCAACGACCTCATGCTCGCGATGCTCCCGGGGTCGGACAAGGCCACCCGGGCCGCGGTCGAGGCAGACCCGGTGGGGGTCGGCAACGGCCTGCGCGAGCGCGTCCACACCATCCTCTACACGGTCCTGCAGACGAACCTGTTCGCCTGACTGATCCGGGCAGGGCTGCAGAACCCAGGCGCCCGACGCCGGAGCGCACCCTCGCCGCGAGGGTGCGCTCCGTCGTCGGGCGCCTTCAGCCTGCCCGCGCCGGCAATTCCCTCGCCGCAGCCGTGCCGGTCCCGCTAGCGTCCCGCCCATGACTCTCACCCCGCGCCGAGGCCCTCGTCCCATCACGTCCGACGAGGGACCGCACCGGCAGGTCGACCAGCTGGCGCCGGCCGAGCTGTGGGGCGAGCTCGTGCTCGCGGCGACCACGATCGAGGGCGTCCGCGAAGGGCACAGCTCGGTCTCCCCGGCGTCGTCCCGGGCACTGTTCCTCGATGGCCACGAGCGCACCTCGAACCCCACGACGTCCCTCGCGACGCCGGACCAGCGCCTCGAACCGGTCCACCTGCACGGCGTGACCGACACGAGCCTGCACCTGTGCCTGCCGCGCGAACGGGCCCAGGAGGTCTGCGCGGCAGGCTGGGGAGAAGCGCACCAGTACGCCGACCACGCGACCGAGATCATGGTCTACGGGCCGCGCGACGCCGACGAGATGGCCGTGGTCCTGGGACTGGTCCGCGAGAGCCTCGACGTCGCACGGGTGCACAACCCGTAGCCGTCGTCGGGCGCCCCTCCGCGAGGTAGAGGGGACGCGTCGGGGTAGAGACCCAGGTCCTGTCAGCCGCCGCTCGCGTCACCCGTCAGCACCTCGACCGACACGAGGGCGACGTCGTCCTCGCTGGGCCGGGGCACGAGCCGGGCGACCAGGGCGTCGAGGAGCCTGTCCCGCGAGCCGTCCGCGATCTCCTCGACGACCCCCGGCAGGTCCCGCAGGGCGTCGCGCAGTCGTCGGTCCCGCCTCTCGACGAGGCCGTCGGTGTAGAGGAGCAGGGTGTCGCCGGGGTGCAGGACGTCCGCGTGGTTCGTCCGCGAGGTGCCCGAGCCGAGGCCGAACATCCGGTCGTTGTGCCGCGCGAGCAGCTCGGCCGAGCCGTCGGCGCGCACGAGGACGGGCGGAGGGTGACCGGCCGAGACCCAGGTGAGCGCCCGGTCGCCGGCCGGGCCGGGGAGCCCCACGAGTGCCGCGGCCACCGTTGCCGCCGTCTCGATGCCGAGTCCTTCGGCCGCTCGTTCGGTGCGTTCGAGGATCGTCGCCGGGGACGTGCCCGACTCGTACGCGACGCCGCGCATGACCCCTCGGAGCTGACCCATGGTCGCCGCCGCGGAGATGTCCTGCCCGACGACGTCCCCGACCACCACGAACGTGCACCCGCACGCCAGCTCGAACGCGTCGTACCAGTCGCCGCCGACGTGCATCTCGCGCGAGGCGGGCCGGTAGCGGACGTCGATGCGCAGCCCGTCGGGCTGGGCGGGCGCAGTGAGAATCGAGTCCTGGAGCTGCAGCGCCGCGCGGCGCTCGCGGTCGAGGCCCTCCTGGAACCGGCCGACCGAGGACCCCAGGTGCAGGGCCTGGTCGACCACCGCGGCGTCGAGCCCGATGCTCTGGTCGGCCGCGGTCCGCTGCGAGCTCTGGACGACCCCGGTCACGTCCTCCGCGCGGTGCACGAGCGCGGCGACGCGCCCGCTCGCGTCGAAGACCGGGATGTTCGTCACGAGCCAGTGGCGCTCGACCCACTCGCCCGGTCGGTCACCGGGCAGGTCGATGCGCAACGGTTCGAGCAGGTCGATCCGACCGGTCTGCAGGACCTTCTCCAACGAGCGGACGATCCGTCCGACGTGCTCGTCGTCCGCGGGCGAGAAGGTGAAGCCCGCGTCGAGCGAGCGGCCGACGAGCGCGGTCGCCGGGAGGCCCAGCATGTCGAGGTAGGCGTCGTTGACGTCGAGGACGGTCAGGTCGGGTGCCAGCACCACCTTGGGCGCGGACAGCGCGGCGAACACCGCACGGTAGTCGAGCCGGTCGGCCTCGGGTGCAGGCTCCGCGTCGTCCGGCGGGCGCTCGGTGCGCCGCGCCGACCCGGGAGCTGCTCCCGAACGGCCGCTCGCCCCGTCCCGCGCCTCGTCCTCCATCGGATCGGCCTCTTCCCCCGCGTCGTTCCCTCAGCATGGCGGAGAAGTCGTGCTTCCGCAGAAGTGCATGCCACGGGCGCGTGCGGGTCTCACGGAGCGGATGCCCGACGGCGGGGCGCGCCGTCCGTGGGAAGGTGCGCCCCGCCGTCGGGCACCTGGGCGGGTGTCAGCTCACGTTGTCGGTGTAGTCGACGTCCTTGGTCTCCTTGCTGACGAGCAGCGCGACGAGGGTGAGGACCGACATGGCCGAGAGGTAGACCCCGACCAGGACGGGCGAGCCCTCTGCCTGCTTCCACAGCGCGACCGCGATGAACGGCGCGACGGCCGCCCCGAGGATCGACGACAGGTTGTACGCGATCGCGGAGCCCGTGTACCGGACGTTCGCGGGGAAGAGCTCGGGCAGGATCGCTGCCATGGGGCCGAACGTCAGGCCCATGAGCGTGAAGCCCACGATCAGGAGCGTCATGACCCCGACGGTCCCGCCCATGAAGAGCGGCACGAACAGCGCGCCGAAGACGATGATCGCGACGGTCGTCCAGATGAGGTGCTTGCGGCGACCGAACCTCTCGGCCATCGGACCCGAGACGAGCGTGAAGATCCCGAAGAACACGACGCCCACGATGAGCATCACGAGGAAGTCGGTGCGCGCGTAGCCGAGCCCGGGGGCGGCGTCGGCGCCCGCGGGGACCTCGGCGGGTGCCGTGCCGAACGTCAGGGTGAACGTCGTCATGAGGTAGAACAGCACGTACGTCGCGAGCATGATGAACGTGCCCAGCACGATCTGGCGCCACGACGTACGGAAGACCTGGGCGACGGGCAGCTTGGCGACCGCTCCGGTCTCGACGACCTTCTGGAACGCGGGCGTCTCGACGAGCCTGAGCCGCACCCACAGGCCCACGACCACGAGGATCGCGCTCGCCAGGAACGGCACGCGCCAGCCCCACGCGGCGAACTGCGCGTCGGTCAGCGTCTCGGCGAGGATCAGGAACGTCGTGTTGGCGAGGATGAACCCGATGGGCGCGCCGAGCTGGGGGAACGTGCCCCAGATCGCGCGCTTGCCCGCGGGGGCGTTCTCGGTCGCGAGCAGCGCGGCGCCGCTCCACTCGCCGCCGAGCCCCAGGCCCTGGCAGAAGCGCATGACGACGAGCAGCGCGGGGGCGAGCACGGCCCAGCCGGGCGTGGTCGACGGCGGCAGCAGGCCGATGAGGAACGTCGCGACCCCCATGGTCAGCAGCGAGGCGACGAGCGTGCCCTTGCGCCCGATCCGGTCGCCGTAGTGACCGAACACGATCGAGCCGAGCGGGCGCGCCACGAACGCGACCCCGAACACCGCGAACGACGCGAGGAGCTGGGACGTCCCGCCGTCGAGCGCCGAGAAGAAGACGGTCGGGAAGACGAGGACGGCCGCGGTCGCGTAGGCGTAGAAGTCGTAGAACTCGATCGAGGTGCCGATGAGGCTCGCGAAGATCACGCGGCCCTTGCTGTTGGCGGGGGCCTCGGGGTCGGCGGACGGTTGGGCGGCCGTTGTGGTCACGGGGGTGCGCTCCTGGTGCAGACGATGGTTCGGGGAGGTCTCCCTGCGCGACGGAGGGGACCGTACTACCCGGTAACTTCCCTCCCACGGTAAGGACCGTGCCCACATGGCGAAGCGGCCGTCTCGCGATGTGGTCACGGCGAGAGCCGGGGGCATGATGGGAGGACGACCCCCTCACGAAGGAGAACCATGCCCCTGCCCCTCCAGCCGACTCTGGACTTCGTCACCGGGCTGCCCAAGGCCGAGCTCCACCTGCACCTCGAAGGCACGCTCGAGCCGGACCTCAAGCTCCGCCTCGCCGAGCGCAACGGCATCGACATCGGCCAGAGCACGGTCGAGGAGGTCCAGGCGACCTACCGGTTCACGGACCTCACGAGCTTCCTCGCGGTCTACTACCCGGCCATGGACGTGCTGCAGACCGAGGACGACTTCTTCGAGCTGGCCCACGCGTACCTCCTGCGCGCGGCCGCGAACGGCGTCCAGCACGCCGAGATGTTCTTCGACCCCCAGGCGCACACCTCGCGCGGCGTCCCGTTCGAGACCGTCGTCAAGGGCTACCACCGCGCCGCGGCGGCCGCGGCCGACTTCGGCGTCGACGCCGACCTCATCCTGTGCTTCCTGCGCGACCACTCGGCCGAGAGCGCCGCGGAGACCCTCGAGGCCTCGGTGCCGTTCAAGGACCTGATCCTGGGCGTCGGCCTGGACTCCGACGAGCGGGGCAACCCGCCCGAGAAGTTCGCCGCGGTCTTCGAGCGCGCCCGCGAGCTCGGCTACCGCCTCACGATGCACTGCGACATCGACCAGGTCGGGAGCATCGACAACATCCGCACGGTCCTCGAGACCATCCAGGTCGACCGCATCGACCACGGCACCAACATCGTCGAGGACCCGGCGCTCGTCGCCGAGGTCAAGGCGCGCGGTATCGGCCTGACGAGCTGCCCCGTGTCCAACAGCTTCGTGACCGACGACATGAAGGCCGCCGAGGTCGCCCAGCTCCTGCGCGACGGCGTCAAGATCACGATCAACTCCGACGACCCCGCGTACTTCGGTGGGTACGTCGCCGACAACTACGCGGCGGTCGCCGCCAAGGCCGGCCTCACGTCCGCGGAGGTCGTGACGCTCGCGAAGAACTCGTTCGAGGCCTCCTGGATCGACGAGGACCGCCGCGCGGACTACCTCGCGGCGGTCGACCGCTACGTCGAGCAGTACGAGCCCGCCCAGGCCTAGGACACAGCAGGTGCCCGACGGCGGGGCCCGCCTCACGCGTGAGGCGAGCCTGCGCCGTCGGGCGCCCGGGGGAGCGGGCACCCTGGCGCCGGGCCCGGTCGGGCCGCGTCGCTGCTGGTCAGCGACGTGCCGCGAGGCCCGCCGTCGTCGGACGGGCCCCGGTGGGTGAATAATCTTCGGATGCCCCGCGTTGGGGGACAGGGAGCACGGCGCCGCGCGCGGCGTCCGCGCACCGACGCCGGAGCGGCCCGCCAGGCCGACGGGCGGCCGCAGGGACGCACGGACCGAGTCAGACGCACGACCCATCCGCACGACCATCGAGAGAGCTAGGCGACGACGACCACATGAACGATCTGCTGTACGTCAACGGTGGCACACCGCTCAACGGGACCATCACCGTGCGAGGGGCGAAGAACTTCGTCTCCAAGGCGATGGTGGCCTCCCTGCTCGGCGAGGGGCCGAGCGTGCTGCGCAACGTGCCGCAGATCCGCGACGTCGGCGTCGTGACGGGGCTGCTCGAGCTGCACGGCGTCAAGGTCGTCGCGGACGAGGTCGGGGGCACGCTGCACCTCGACCCGACCGACGTCGAGTCGGCGCACGTCGCGGACATCGACGCGCACGCCGGGTCGAGCCGCATCCCGATCCTCTTCTGCGGTCCGCTGCTGCACCGCCTGGGCGAGGCGTTCATCCCCGACCTGGGTGGTTGCCGGATCGGCGACCGCCCCATCAACTACCACCTGGACATCCTGCGCCAGTTCGGCGCCGTGGTGGACAAGCGCGAGCAGGGCATCCACATCCGCGCCCCTCGCCGCCTCCAGGGCACCAAGATCTCCCTGCCGTACCCGAGCGTCGGGGCCACCGAGCAGCTCCTGCTCACCGCGGTGCGCGCCGAGGGCATCACCGAGCTCTCGGGCGCCGCGATCGAGCCCGAGATCATGGACCTCATCGCCGTCCTGCAGAAGATGGGCGCGATCATCTCGGTCGACACCGACCGCGTGATCCGCATCGAGGGCGTCGACAAGCTCATGGGCTACCAGCACACCGCGCTGGGCGACCGCATCGAGGCGGCCTCCTGGGGCTCGGCGGCCCTCGCGACGGGCGGCGACATCACCGTCAAGGGCGCGACGCAGCCGGAGATGATGACGTTCCTCAACACGTTCCGCAAGGTCGGCGGCGAGTTCGAGGTCCAGGAGGACGGCATCCGGTTCTACCACCCCGGTGGCGACCTCAACGCGATCGTGCTCGAGACGGCCGTGCACCCGGGCTTCATGACGGACTGGCAGCAGCCCCTGGTCGTGGCGCTCACGCAGGCCAAGGGCCTGTCGATCGTGCACGAGACGGTCTACGAGAACCGTTTCGGCTTCACCGACGCGCTGCGCGGCATGGGCGCGACCATCCAGGTCTACAAGGAGTGCCTGGGCGGGCTGCCGTGCCGGTTCGGGCAGCGCAACTTCCACCACTCGGCCGTCGTGTCGGGGCCCACGCCCCTGTCCGCGGCGGACATCGAGGTCCCCGACCTGCGTGGCGGGTTCAGCCACCTCATCGCAGCGCTCACGGCCAAGGGCACCTCGACCGTGCGCGGGATCGGCCTGATCGACCGCGGGTACGAGTACTTCCAGGACAAGCTCGACGCACTCGGAGCCGACGTCAGCCGGGGCTGACAGGCGCCGACCCCGAGCGACCGACCCGCGGGCGCGGTGCGTGCTGAGGCACGCGCCGCGCCCGTCGTCGTCCACCGGGGCGAGGTCACAGGTGCCGCACAGCCTCGTACCACGCGGTGCGCAGGTCGGGCGAGGAGGGTGGTCGGCAGGGGCGAAGGGTTCGCCCGGACAGGAGGAGCGACCATGCCGTCCGCCACGTCACCCGAGAACCACGAGCCGCTCGACGGCCCGGCCGATCCTGCTGGCCCCACGGACCACGCCGGGCCTGCGGACCACGCCGAGCCGCGCGGTGCCCGACGTCGGGCACTCACCTGGGGCGCGGGAGCCCTCACCTTCTCGGTGCTCACCCTGGGCGGCTTCGCGCTGACGAGCGCTCCGGCCCCCGACTCCGCGACCGTGACCGGGGCCGCCGCGGGCGTGCCGTCCGCGGTCGTGCCGGACGCCGCGACCGCCACCGGACGCCGGGGCACGGGCGGCATGACAAACCTCACCGACGAAGCATGAGGAAACCGACAGAACGGGTGAAGGGCTGCACTGCCTGAGCGCTCCGGCCGGCACCAGGCTGGAGGCATGGACAACGACAGCCTCGACCGCGGCACCACGGGCCGCGACGCGCGCAAGGCCGACCTCGTCATCGACGTGCAGGGACTGCGCCGCAGGTACGGCGGCAGCACCCGCGGCGCCCAGGGGTTCGAGGCGGTGGCGGGCGTCGACCTCCAGGTCCGCCGCGGCGAGCTCTTCGCGCTCCTCGGGACCAACGGCGCGGGCAAGACCTCGCTCCTCGAGGTCGTCGAGGGGCTCTCGCGCCCCACGGCCGGCACGGCGCGGGTCTTCGGCAAGGACCCCTACCGCGAGCGCGCCCACGTCCGCCCGAGGATCGGGATCATGCTGCAGGAGGCCGGCTTCCCGTCCGACCTGACCGCGATCGAGACCGCGCGCATGTGGGCCGGGACGCTCGCGGCCCCTCGCCCGGTCGAGGAGGCGCTCGACCTGGTCGCGCTCCGCGGCCGTGCCGACGTGACGGTGACGTCGCTCTCGGGAGGCGAGCGGCGCCGTCTGGACCTCGCCCTGGCGCTCCTCGGCCGCCCCGAGGTGCTGTTCCTCGACGAGCCGACCACGGGCCTGGACCCCGAGAGCCGCCGCTCGGCCTGGGACCTGGTCCAGTCGCTGCTCGACGACGGCACGACCGTCGTCCTCACGACCCACTACCTCGAGGAGGCCGAGCGCCTCGCGGACCGCCTCGCGATCATGCACGGCGGCCGGATCGTCCAGGAGGGCACCGTCGCCGAGATCGTCGACGCCGAGCCCGCGCACGTCTACGTCGACGAGGCGAGCGTGCGTCCTCACCTCGCGGACCTCCCGCTCCTGCCGGGCGAGACCCTCGAGCGCGTCGAGGGCGGCACGCTCTCGATCGCGACGCGTGACCTCCAGCGCAGCCTCGCGGTCCTGCTCGCCTGGGCGGCCGACCGCGACGTGACGTTCGGCCGCATCGAGGCGCGCCCCGCGTCGCTCGAGCAGGCATTCCTCGCGATCGCCGACGGGCCCGGCCACCCGTCCTCCTCCACCATCGACCCGACGGAGCGTGCAGCATGACCACCCTGACCCAGACCCCGAGCCGCGCGACCCGTGCGTCCTCGGCCCCCCGTGGCACGACCGGCCTCGCGGGCTCGCTGCGCCGCGTCGGCTCGCTCGTCCGCGCCGAGACCACGCTGCTCCTGCGCAACCGCACCGCCCTGTTCAACGGGGTCGCGCTGGCCCCCGCGATGGTCGCGTTCCTGCACTTCTCGGGGGCGCTCGAGGCGGTCGTGGGCGACGGGGCCGGGGCGTCGGTCGTCGGGGCGTTCGCGCTCACGAGCCTCATCTGCTTCGCGCTCATGTTCGTCGTCTACTACAACCTCGCGAGCGCGTACGTGGCGCGGCGCGAGGAGCTCGTGCTCAAGCGGCTGCGGACCGGGCAGTGCTCGGACGCCGAGATCCTGATCGGCGCAGCGACGCCCGCGGTCGTGACGATGCTCGGCCAGCTCGTGCTGGGCGGGGCCGCGATCGCGCTGTGGATCGGTCTCGACGCCCCCGCGAACGTGGTGCTGCTGCTCGTCGCGGTCCTCGGGGGGACGTTCGTCTTCGCGGCGCTGGCCGCCGCGAGCACCGCGTTCACGCGCACGCTCGAGTCGGTCCAGCTCTCGACGCTGCCGATCATGGCCCTGGCGCTGCTCCTGTCGGGGACGACGCTGCCGCTCGCTCTCCTGCCGGAGCGCCTCCAGACGCTCGCCGCGTTCACGCCCCTGCACCCGGTCGGCGAGCTCCTGACGATCGGCCTCACGGGTCTGGGGCCCGACGGCGTCGCGGTCGGCTTCGGCGAGACGTTCGCCCTGGCCGCGCAGCCGCTCGCGATCCTGCTCGCCTGGTGCGTGATCGGTGCGTGGCTCGCGGCCCGGTACATGCGATGGGAGCCGCGCCGCTGAAACGGTCGCGGCGTCGCCCGTGGTGACGCGGGGACCGGGCGTCGTCGAGCACGAGGTTGCGGTCGGTCGAGCACGAGGTTGCGGTCGCTCTCCCGCTGAGAGCGACCGCAACCTCGTGCTCGGCACCCAGAGCACCCGGAGCACCCGGAGCACCCGGAGCAACAGCGCATCCGGAGCACCCGGACCGCACCGGAGCCACCCCTGCGCCCCGCGACGATCCCGCGTGAAAGGCTGACCCCCGTGAGCTGGAACCCCCTCGTCGGCGCGTGGTCGCGTCGCAGCAACCCCGAACGGTTCGACACCTACACGCGCTGGTCGCTGTACGTCGTCGCGACGTTCGAGCTCTTCGTGGTGCTGTGGATCGTGGGTGAGGTGCCCACCGGGCACCCGGTGCTGCTCGCCCCGCTGATCGGCCTGTGCCTCGCGCACACGGCGTCCTGCATCGTCGTGATCCGGTACGGGATCACCCGGTTCCTCGGCGGTCCGCCCCCGCCCCGCTGGTCCCTGGGTGCGATGTGCGGGCTCGCGCTCGCGACGTGCGCGGTCGGCCTCGCGGCGTACCCGACCGGCGAGGGATCGATGTTCCAGGGCAACACCCCGGTCCTGGTCGTGACCGCGGCGACCGCGTTCTCGGTCGCGGCCTGCGCGCCGCTCCTGACCTTCCGGTGGCTGGCGCTCGGGGCCGTGGCCGTCGCAGCGGTCTCGGGGCTCGTCTCGTGGTTCGTCGCCCCGGTCCGCGACGAGACGGCGGCGGGCATCGCGGTGGGCCAGGGCATCGGCGTCGTCCTCATGTGCGTGGGCATCTTCGCGTCCTACCGCGTGTCGGTGTGGATGCTCGGGATCGTGTGGGAGCAGGAGCGCAACCGCGTCCTGCACGCGCGCCTGGCGGTCGCGGAGGAACGGCTGCGCTTCTCGCGCGACCTGCACGACGTGTTCGGCCGCACGCTCTCGGTCGTGGCCGTCAAGAGCGAGCTGGCCGCGGAGCTCGCCTCGCGCGGACGCCCCGGCGCGGCCGAGCAGATGCTCGAGGTGCGCCAGATCGCTCAGGACTCGCTGCGCGAGGTCCGGGCCGTCGTCGCGGGCTACCGGGCCGCGGACCTGGCCGCGGAGCTCAGCGGCGCACGCTCGGTCCTGCGGTCGGCCGACATCGAGACCACGATCGAGTCGTCCGACGACGGCCAGGAGGACTCCTTGCCCGAGGCCACGCAGGAGGCGCTCGCCTGGGTCGTGCGCGAGGCCGTGACCAACGTGGTCCGCCACGCCCACGCGACGCGCTGCGAGATCACCCTGGGCGTCGAGCGGGGCGAGGCGGTCCTGACCGTGACCAACGACGGCGTCCCCGACCTGGACCGCACCACGACGAGCCCGGGCAGCCCCAGCGGGTCCGGGCTGATCGGGCTCGGCGAGCGGCTCGCGGGTGCCGGCGGCCGGCTCGAGACCCACCTCGAGCCCCCCACGTTCCGTCTCACGGCCAGCGTCCCGCTCCCGGCGGTCGGTAGCCTCGTCTCGCGCATGCCGCTCGTCCCCCGGGGCCGCGGCACCGGCGCCCCTCGCCCCGCCCAGGAAGGCCCCACCGCGTGATCCGCATCCTGCTCGCCGACGACGAGAACCTCATCCGCGACGCCCTGGCCACCCTGCTCTCGCTCGAGGACGACCTCGAGGTCGTCGTCCAGGCCGCGTCCGGGACCGAGGCGCTCGCGGCAGCGCGCAGGCACCTGCCGGACGTCGCGGTGCTCGACCTCCAGATGCCCGGCCTCGACGGGATCGAGGTCGCGCAGGCCCTGGCGTCCGAGGTGCCGGCGTGCGGCGTCGTCATGGTCACGAGCCACGGGCGCCCCGGGTACCTCAAGCGTGCGCTCGAGGCCGGGGTGCGCGCGTTCCTGCCCAAGACCGTCTCGTCGCGCGTCCTGGCGGACGTGGTGCGTCAGGTCCACGGCGGCGGACGCTACGTGGACCCCGAGCTGGCCGCCGAGGCCATCGCGGCCGGCGCGAGCCCCCTGACGCCCCGCGAGGCCGACGTGCTCGAGCTCGCCGCCGGGGGAGCGCCCGTCGAGGAGATCGCCACGCGCGCCTCGCTCGCACCGGGGACGGTGCGCAACTACCTCTCGTCGGCCGCGGCCAAGCTGGGCGCGACGAACCGCCACGAGGCCGTCCACCTAGCGCGCCGGCACGGCTGGATCTGAGGGTGCGCCCCGCCCCGGGTGAGGGTCTCACCCCGGGCGAGCGGCGCCGTCGGGCCCGACGACGGCACGAGGCCCGGTAGGCTCGGTGACCGTGCCGAAAGCTCATCCAGACAGCCGCGCGTACCGACTCGTCGCGCTCATCGTGCGTCCCCTGATGTTCGCGATCACCCGCCGCGACTGGCAGGGTGCGGAGAACATCCCCGCCACGGGCGGCTTCATCGCCGCGGGCAACCACATGTCGAACATCGACCCGCTGACGTTCGCCCACTTCCTGTACGACCACGGTCGGGCGCCCAAGATCCTGGCCAAGGCGTCGCTGTGGAAGGTGCCGTTCCTGGGCGGCCTGCTGACCCGCACCGGGATGATCCCCGTGCAGCGCAACACCGCGGGCGCGGCGTCCTCGGTGAGCGAGGCCGTCGACCAGCTCGCGCTGGGTGAGTGCGTCGCGGTGTTCCCCGAGGGCACGCTCACGCGCGACCCGGACCTGTGGCCCATGGTCGGCAAGACGGGTGCCGCGCGCCTCGCGCTCGCGAGCCGCATGCCCGTGGTGCCCATCGCGCAGTGGGGCATGCAGGACATCCTGCCTCGCTACAGCAAGCGGTTCAGGCCCATCCCGCCCAAGAAGGTGGCTGTGCACGCGGGCCCGCCCGTCGACCTGTCGGACCTCTACGACCGTCCCGTCGACTCCGTGACCCTGCGCGAGGCCACCAACCGCATCATGGACGCCATCACGGGCCTGCTCGAGGAGATCCGCGGCGAGAAGGCTCCGGCCGAGCGGTTCGACGTCCGCAAGAACCCCGGCTCGGAGGAGCGCAAGTGAGCACCACCACCAGCCCGTCACCCGTCACGGCCGCCGTGCTCGGCTCCGGTGCCTGGGGGACCACGTTCGCGGCCGTCCTCGCCGACGCGGGCTGCGAGGTCAGGCTGTGGGGCCGCAACGCCGACGTCGCCGCCGACGTCAACGCCACGCGCCACAACTCGGCGTACCTGCCCGGCATCGAGCTGCCCGCGGGGCTCACCGCGACGACCGACGCGGCCGCGGCGCTCGCCGGTGCCCAGCTCGTCGTGGTGGCGATCCCCTCGCAGAGCGCCCGCGCGACGCTCGCCCCGCTGCGCGAGCACCTCGCCGAGGGCGCCGTCGCGGTCTCGCTCATGAAGGGCGTCGAGCTCAGCACCGACCGCCGCATGAGCGAGGTCGTCGCCGAGGTGTGGGGCCTCCCGCTCGACAAGGTCGCTGTGGTCTCGGGCCCCAACCTGGCTCGTGAGATCGCCGAGCACCAGCCCACCGCGACCGTGGTCTCCGCGACCGACCCGGAGACGGCCCGCTTCGTCGCCGCGGCCTGCTCGTCGTCGTACTTCCGGCCGTACACCAACTCGGACGTCGTGGGCGTCGAGCTGTGCGGCGCCGTGAAGAACGTCATCGCGCTCGCCGTGGGCATCGCCCAGGGCCGCGGTTTCGGGTACAACACGACCGCGACCGTCATCACGCGCGGACTCGTCGAGATCACGCGCCTCGGGCTCGCGCTCGGTGCGGACGCAGAGACCTTCTCGGGTCTCGCAGGCATGGGGGACCTGGTCGCGACCTGCACGTCCCCCCTGTCGCGCAACCACACGCTCGGCAAGCACATCGGGCAGGGCATGAGCCTCGACGAGGCCGTCGCGGCGACGGGTGGGACGGCCGAGGGCGTCAAGTCCTGCCGTTCCGTCCTGGAGCTCGCCCAGAAGGTGGGCGTCGACATGCCCATCACGGCCGGCGTCGTCGCCGTCCTGCACGAGGGCATGCCGGTCGACGACATGGCCCGTGGGCTGCTCGCGCGTCCCCAGAAGTCCGAGGGCGTGACGTCGGGACGCTGACCCTGCGCCCCGCGCGGGGCGCCCACGACACGTCCGGCCCGGTCCCTGCGGGGAGCCTGGCCGGACGTGTGCGCTCAGAGCTGGTCAGTCGTCGTCGCGCACCTCGACGACGACGCGCGTCGGGTTCGTGAGGGCGTAGACGCGGAACGGGTTGTCGGAGTCGTCGGTCCCGATGAACGACTGCGTGTACCCCTCGAACACGCCGCGGAGCGCGACCTCCTCGACCTCGTCGGTCTCCGCGACACGCAGGGGGTTGGGGCCCGAGTACTCGGCGACACCGGTGTCCATGGGGTAGCCCGAGCCCGAGATCATGACCTGCAGCGTGCCGTCCCCGGCGATCTCGACGGGGTTCCCGCTGCCGTCGTCGATCGCCTCGGGGACGTACTCGACGCGCCAACCCGGTGTCCCGGTGCCTCCCAGCTCGTAGACGACGCGGTCGAACCCGTCGTGGCGCCCGACCCGCAGGTCCGTCACGGTCAGAGCGGCGCCGGCCGAGGGCTCGGAGACGTCCGGGTCGGTGTTCGCGGGGAACGCGGGAGCAGCGGTCGACCCGTCCCCCTCGGTGGAGCCGGTCGATCCGGTGGCTCCCGCCGGGAAGTCGGTGGCGTCGCCCGACGGCGAGGGGCTGGGCGTCGTCGTCGCCGTCGGCGACGGGGACTCATCGGGCGTCGCGTCGTAGCCGCCGTTCGCGCCCGAGCACGCGGTCAGCACGAGGAGCACGCCGACGCACACGGCGGCGACGACGGGGGGTCGCTGCCGACGCCGGGGCGTCCGGGTGGCCGTCTGGGGGGCCGTTCGGGTGGCGCAGTCCATGTCTGCCTCCTGCTCGGCACGTACGACCGGGAACGGCTCTCGGTCGCCTCAAGCCTAGGTGGGCCAGGACACGGTCGCATGGAGGGAAGGTCTCGATCGGGGAACGCGCCTCGCGAGACGCGACCTGCTCGCCTCGCGCCGACGACGATTGCCCGGGTCGTCGCGGTGGGCGATCCGGGCCAGCTGCTCCGCGAGGGATGACAGCGGCACCCGTCCGCCCTACGGTGGCCCCATGCCGTGGTTCAGCAGCGTGGGCGCGCCTCTCTTCCTCGTCGTCGTGCTCGTGGTCGTCGCGGTGGTCGCGATCGAGCGCATGGTGAGCGGGCGCTCCAGGGACCGGCAGCTCGGGGACGGACGGGGGTCGGGCGAGAGCCCGGGGGCCGGCGCGTTCGGCGAGCTCCTCGACGTCTTCCAGCCGAGCCGGGTCCACCTCACCGAGGAGAAGGAGCGGCAGCGGCTCGACATCGCGCAGGCACCGTCCACGGCTCCGCCGATCGACGTCGACCTCGAGTCGGGCGTGGTCGTCTTCACTGCGGACGCGTACGAGCCGCAGGACGCCGACGGAACGCCCGCTGCGCGCTAGCTGCCCGCAGCAGACCGCAGCGCACGGTCGAGGTCTGCCCACAGGTCCTCGACGTCCTCGATGCCGACGCTCATGCGCAGCAGGTCCTCGGGGACCGTGAGCGACTCGGTCGCGAACCGTCGCCGCCGCTCGAGGCTCGACTCGACCCCTCCCAGGCTCGTCGCGGGTACCCACAGCTCGACGGCCTCGACGACCGCGTCGGCGGCATCACGACCGCCGCGGGGGCGCAGCCCGATGATCGCCCCGAAGCCCGTCATGGTGCGGGCCGCACGCTCGTGGCCCGGGTCGGTCGGCAGGCTCGGGTGGCGGACCTCCTCGACGAGCGGGTGCTCGGCCAGGCGCCGGGCGATCTCCGCGGCGTTGGCCTGGGACCGCTCGACGCGCAGCGCGAGCGTGCGCAGCCCGCGCAGCGCGAGCCACACCTCCCACGGACCGGCGATCGCGCCGTGCAGGGTCCGGTACGCGCGGACCTTCGCGGCCAGGTCCGGGTCGCTCGTCACGACGGCCCCGAGCACGACGTCGGAGTGTCCCGCGAGGTACTTCGTGACCGAGTGCACGACGACGTCCGCGCCCTGGGCGAGGGGCTGCTGGCCCAGCGGGGTCGCGAACGTGTTGTCGACCGCGGTGAGGACTCCACGCTCGCGTGCCGCGGCAAGGAGCACGGGCAGGTCCGCGACCTCGAGCATGGGGTTGGTCGGCGACTCGACCAGGAGCAGGTCCGCCCCGTCGATCGCCCCGAGCACCTGGTCGGTGTCGGCGACGTCGACGCGGACGACCTCGACCCCGTGGCGGGCCGCGAGGTCGTCCACGAAGCCGAGCGTCACCTGGTACGCGTGCCGGGGCACGACGACCTTGCCGCCCGCCGGGACGAACGAGAAGACCGCCGCGATCGCCGCCATCCCGCTGCTGAAGACGATGCCCGGCTCCGAGGCGCCCTCGAGCGTGGCCAGGGCCTCCTCGAACGGGTGCCAGGTCTCGGTGTCCATGCGCGTGTACAGGAGCTCGCCGGGCTGCTGCACGCCGCGCGACACGTAGGTCGAGGACAGGACGACGGGCGGGTTCACGGGCCCGCCCTGCTCGCGCGGCGGGCGCCCGGCCGCGACCGCGATCGTGGCGGGGGACAGGGGGGAGCTGTGGACGGTGGGCGCGGTCGGCCCGGTCGGCTCGGTCGTCATGGAGGTGAGATTACGCCTCGACGCGGAGCGGGTGCCGCGGGCAACCGGCAGGTGGAGACGGGGCGGGTGCGTCGAGCGTGCCGTTCTGGTCGTCGTCTGCCGCGGCCGGACGACCCGAACGGCACACTCGACGCCGCCCCGCCCAGCGCTCAGTCCTCGACCGGTCCGAGCAGCGCGCTCGCGAACGTCGAGTGCGCGGACTCGTCGTCGGAGGGGTGGAAGATCCCCGCGAGCACGTCCCGGTAGAGTCGCCCGAGCTCGGAGGACGCGAAGTACGAGGACCCGCCGGACACACGGATCGCCTGGTCGACCACGACGCGCGCCGTCTCGGTGGCGCGTACCTTGAGCCCCGCGACGGCCGTGAACCACCCGGCGCCGCGGTCCACCAGCGCGTCGATCTCGCCCGCGACCTGGTCGATCTGCGGGTAGATCCCGTCCATCGCGATGCCCGCGTCCGCGACGCGCCAGCGGATGTCCGGGTCCTGCGACAGCGGCTTGCCGCCGTTCTTCATCGAGGTGCGCCGGTGCACGTTCTCGACCGCGAGCTCGAGGGCTCGCTTGCCGATCCCCGTGTAGACGGACGCGAGGAGCACCTCGAACGTCGTGAAGATCGCTAGCACGAGCGGGTCCGTCGAGGGGCCGGGAGCCAGGCGCCGGACGACCCGGTCGGCCGGGGCGTGCGCACCGACCAGCAGGGTCGTGCGGCTCTGGCTCGCGCGCATGCCGACCGTGTCCCAGTCGTCCAGGACGTCGACGCCGCCGCCCTCGCGCGTCACGAACGCGTGCACGAGGCGAGGGTCGCCGTCGAGCTCCGGACCGCCCTCGGCCGCCGTCTCGATCCCGAGCACCCCCAGCCGGGTCCACGCGGGCGAGAGCGACGTGAAGATCTTGCGGCCGTGGAACGAGTAGCCGCCCTCGCCGTCGGGACGGGCCTGGGTCCGAGACCCGAACAGGACCAGGTCGTTGCCCGGCTCCGAGTACCCGAACGCGAAGACCTCGCCGCGCGCGGCCTCCTCGAGCACGAAGTCGAGCGAGTGGTCCCCGCGCTCGTACAGGTACCGCGCGACGCCGGTCCAGACGTGGTGCATGTTGACGGCCAGGGCGGTCGCGGGGGCAGCGCCCGCGAGGCGGATCTGCTCGTGCGCCACGTCCCGCAGGCCGAGGCCCGGGCCGCCCATCGCGACCGGGACGAAGGCCTGGAGGTAGCCGGCCGCGGTCAGCTCCTCGAGGTCCTCGGTGAAGAAGGCGTTCTCGCGGTCGTAGCCCGCGGCGCGCGAGCGGATGCGGTCGAGCAGGTCGTCGGTCAGCAGGGGGTGGCTCATGCCCCCGTTCTATCACCGCTCCTTCACGAGCGGGGAACGTTCCTGTTCTCTCGGGGAAGCATGGTTCCGGTAGGGTCGTCCGCGATGTCCAGCCAGCCAGAACCCAGTGCTCCCGCGCGCAAGACGCGCGTCCTCATCCTCTTCGGCGGACGCTCCGGCGAGCACGTCATCTCGTGCGCCACCGCGGGCGGCGTCATGCGTGCGATCGACCGAGACCGCTACGAGATCGTCCCCGTCGGGATCACCAAGGCGGGCCAGTGGGTCCTCGCCGCTGACGAGCCCGAGCGCTGGGAGATCACGGCGGGCAACCTGCCCGAGGTCACCGCGACGGGCGGCGAGGTCCTGCTGCCGCTCGCGGTCGGGCAGCGTGGGCTGCGCGTCCTGGAGCCGGGCGAGTTCCCGCGCGAGCTGGGCGAGGTCGACGTCGTCCTCCCGCTGCTGCACGGCCCGTTCGGCGAGGACGGCACGCTCCAGGGCCTGCTCGAGCTGGCCGACGTGCCCTACGTGGGTGCGGGCGTGCTCGCGTCGGCCGTGGGCATGGACAAGCACTTCATGAAGCTCGTCCTCGCGGGCCAGGGACTGCCCATCGCGCCCTACACGGTCATCCGCCCGGGGGAGTGGGACCGCAACCCGGTCGCCTGGACGGAGACGGTCGCGGGCCTGGGGCTGCCGGTGTTCGTCAAGCCCGCCCGCGCGGGGTCGAGCCTGGGGATCACCAAGGTCGACGACCTCGCAGACCTCCCCGCGGCGATCGACGAGGCGCGCAAGCACGACCCCAAGGTCGTGGTCGAGGCCGGCGTCGTCGGGCGCGAGATCGAGTGCGCGGTGCTCGGTGGGCGCGAGGGCGAGCGCCCGCGCGCGTCGCTGCCCGGTGAGATCGTCGTGACCGACACGCACCACGACTTCTACGACTTCGAGGCCAAGTACCTCGACGAGGCCGGCGTCGAGCTGAGCTGCCCGGCCGACCTGCCCCAGCACCTCGTGGACGAGGTGCGCGACGTCGCCGTCCGCACGTTCGAGGCCGTCGGTGCCGAGGGCCTGTCCCGGGTCGACGTGTTCGTCACGGACGAGGGCCAGGTCATCGTCAACGAGATCAACACCATGCCGGGCTTCACGCCGTTCTCGATGTACCCCCGCATGTGGGAGAAGTCGGGCATCTCGTACCCCGAGCTGATCGACGAGCTCATCCAGCTCGCGCTCGAGCGCCCCACGGGCCTGCGCTGACCGACCCGGGCGCCGCCCGACCGACGCGAGGAGCGCGCCACCCGCAGGGGTGGCGCGCTCCTCGCGTCGTTCGGGTCACGAAGATCACATGCAGTAGCGCGTCTGCTCGACCTTGGACACCGCGCGGTTGAGGTCGGAGACGAACGACGACGAGTGGTCCGAGCTGACCGACGGCGGGATCTGGACCTCGACCGCGGGGTCGCGACCGTACGTGATGAAGGTCCACGTGCCCTTGCCGTCGTCGGCGACGATCCAGTCGACGCTGCCCGCAGCGCTGGGCACCCCCTGGCAGCCCGTCGTGGTGGGCTCGGGCGGCGTGACGCCGCACCGCAGCGTCACGGCGGCGCCCGACGCCCCCCAGGCCGCCGTGGCCTGGCTGTCGGTCTTGACCTTGGGCAGGTCGCCCAGCATGTCGGGGACCGCGAGGACGACCTCGGCGCACTTCGGGTTCGCGGCGTCGTCGGCGACCGGGACGCCGATGGTCGGGGTGCACGCACTGGTGCCGGCGACCGTGGCGAGCAGCAGGATCCCGGCGAGCGTCCGGCGTCGGACTGGGGTACGAGGGGCGTTCAGCACCCTCCAACGGTAGCCGCTCCGGCGGGGCCCTCGTCCCGCGTAAGGTGGCGCCGTGACTGATCTGAACGAGGGCCGGGTGCTGGTGCGCGAGACGTCCGAGGAGGAGCTGCTCGCGGCGATCTTCCCGCTCCTGCCGACGGGCGCGGCGACCCTCGTGGGCCCCGGCGACGACTCGGCCGTCGTGAGCGCCCCCGACGGGCGCTTCGTGGTCTCGACCGACGTGCTGGTCGAGCGTCGGCACTTCCGCCCCGAGTGGTCCACGGGGTACGACGTCGGGTGGCGCGCCGCGATGCAGAACCTCGCCGACATCGCGGCCATGGGAGCGCGGCCCACCTCGCTCGTGGTCTCGCTCGTCATCCCGGGGCACCTGCCGGTCGAGTGGGTCACGGGCCTGGCCCGCGGACTCGCCGCGGCGTGCGCGCCCAGCGGTGCGGCCGTGGTCGGGGGAGACCTGTCGAGCGGCGACGACGTGGTCGTCGCGGTCACGGTCCACGGGGACCTGGGCGGGCGGGAGCCGGTCCTGCGCTCGGGTGCCCAGGTGTCCGACGTCGTCGCGCACGCCGGGCGCAGGGGCTGGTCCGCCGCGGGGCTCGCGCTGCTCGACCACGACCTGGGTCCCCTGGACCAGGAGCTCGTCGACGCGTACCTGCGTCCCGAGCCACCGCTCGCCGCGGGACCGGCCGCCGCGGGCTCCGGGGCCACGGCCATGCTCGACCTGTCCGACGGCCTGCTGCGTGACGCCGGGCGTCTCGCCCGGGCCAGCGGCGTGGCCGTCGACCTGGACCTGGGCGCCTTCCGCGGCGACCTGGACCGGCTGGCCGTCGCGGCGTCGGCCGTGCGGGCGGCGGACGGACCGCTCTCTGCGACGGGGCCGGGCCCGGCGGACCTCGGTGCGCAGGCGGCCCTCGCCCGGGACTGGGTCCTGACCGGCGGCGAGGACCACGGTCTGCTCGCGACGTTCCCGGCGGGGACGTCGCTGCCCGAGTCGTTCCGGGCCGTGGGCCGGGTCGTGGCGCGGCCCACGAGCGCGCCGGGAGCCGGCGGTGCCGCGGATCCGGCCCCGGTGGTCACGGTCGACGGGGAGGCTCCGCGTGCGCACGGCGTGGGGTGGGACCACTTCCGCGGCTGAGGGGCCCTGGTCCGCAGCCGAGGGACTCCGCGGTCGACGGAGGCTACCCAGGTGACCTTCCTCGCCAGGTCGTGACGGTCGCGTACCGGACGCGTCGAGGGGGTCGCCCTGGAGGGCGACCCCCTCGACGGAGGAGCTGGTGTGCTGCGGGCCTGGTCAGACCGTCCGGCGGAAGCGGACCTGCGTCAGGTCACGGCCGCCGATGTCGTCGCGACGCTCGACCCCGTCCGGTGCGAACCCGTGACGGCGGTAGAAGTGCTGGGCGCGCTCGTTGTCCTTGAGGACCCACAGCGAGACCGGGGTGCGCGGCGGGACCTTGGCGAGCATGGTGCGCATGAGGTCGCGGGCGACGCCGCGTCCCCAGGCCTCGGGGTCGAGGTAGATCGCGTAGACCTCGAGGTCTCCGGACTCGGCGTCCTCGTCGCGCGCGGGACCGAGGCTCGCGAACCCGAGGGCTCGCCCGTCGGCCTCGGCCAGGAGGATGTCGGCGCCGGAGTTCGCGAGGTTCTGCGTCCAGGCGGCCTCGCGCTGGTCGTGGTCGAGCGATGCGAGGTAGTCGTCAGGGACGATCCCGGCATAGGCGCCACGCCACGAGGCGATGTGGACCTGGGCGATCGACGCCGCGTCCTGTGGAGTTGCCGTGCGGATCGTTACCTCGTTGAGTTCCGTCACCATGACCAAATCCTGCCACTTCCGTGGAGTTTCACCAAACCTCTTTGTCCGGATCTTCAGCAAATCTCCCCAAGGTGATGTGCTGGTGGGATGAGAGAGGAGCGGCGGGCGTGCCCGCACGTCGTCCGCCGATCCTCTCAGCCTTTCACCCCGCGTGCTCGCTGGACGTCGTGCGTGCGGCGAGCGCCTGCCGGACCTCGTCGGCGATCAGGTCGCCGTTGGTCGCGGCTGCCGCCTGGACGCCGGCCGCCGCCGCGGCGACCACCTGCGCCATGATGTTCGTGACGTTGCCCGCGACCCTGACACCGGGGACGGAGGTCGCGCCCTGGGGGTCGGAGGGCACGTAGGTCCCGATCGTCACCCCGTCGACGACCTGGTCCTCGGTCGCGACCCCGAGCGACGCGAGGACCGCGGACCGGGCCGTGAAGCGGGGAGCGACGACGAGCGCCGCGCACGGGACGACGTCTCCGGACGCGAGCCGGACGCCGCTCAGGACGCCCGCGTCGAGCGCGAGCCCCGCGACCGGGCCCTCGGCCACCCGGATGCCGCGCGCGTCGAGTGCGGCACGGGTCTCGGCGTCGGGGGCCGGCGACCCGTGGAGGAAGAGGGTCACGTCGTCGCTCCACTGGCGCCACATCTGCGCCTGGTGGACCGCCATCGGGCCCGTCGCGAGGATGCCCACGGCCTGGTCGCGCACCTCCCAGCCGTGGCAGTACGGGCAGTGCAGGACGTCCTTGCCCCACCGGTCGGCGAGTCCGGGCACGTCGGGCAGCTCGTCGACGAGGCCCGTGGTGACCAGCAGACGACGGGCCAGGACGGCCCTGCCGTCGGTCGTGAGGACCTCGAACCCGCCGTCGGGCAGGGCCGTCGCGGACTCGACCGTGCCCTGGGAGATCCGGCCCCCGTAGGCCGCGACCTCGGCCCTCCCGGCCGCGAGGAGCGTGGCGGGGTTCTCGCCGTCGCGGGACAGGTAGCCGTGCATGTGCTCGGCCGGTGCGTTGCGGGGACGTCCGGCGTCGATCACGAGCACGCTGCGTCGTGCCCGCGCGAGCGTGAGGGCTCCGCTCAGGCCTGCCGCGCCACCTCCCACGACCACGACGTCGTAGGTCTCCGGCGTGGTGCTGCTCGGCGTGCTCTCGCCCGTGGCGGGCGCTGGGTTCTCTCGGGTCACGGTGACCACCTCCGTCGTCGAGCATCCGCGCCCCCGCCGCCTGCTGGCAATTCCTCTTGCCGAAGTGGCAAACTTGACGCCATGGACGATCCCTTCGCCGAAGCCCTCGAGGCCGTCGGGCCACGGTTGCGCGCGCTGCGTCGGCAGCGTCACCTGACCCTCGCCGAGCTGTCCGACCGCACGGGCATCTCGGTGAGCACGCTGTCCCGGCTCGAGTCCGGGGGGCGGCGCCCCACGCTCGAGCTCCTCCTGCCGCTCGCCCGCGAGCACGAGGTGCCGCTCGACGAGCTCGTCGGCGCCCCGCCCACGGGGGACCCGCGAATCCACGCGCGCCCGGTCAAGCGGCACGGGTCCACGTTCCTGCCGCTCTCGCGCAGGCCGGGCGGCGTCCAGGCCTACAAGCAGCTCCTGCACGGCAGGACCTCGGACGTCCTGCCCGAGACCAGGGTGCACGAGGGCTACGAGTGGCTGTACGTCCTGGGTGGGCGGCTGCGCCTCCTGCTCGGGGAGCACGACCTGGTCCTCGGCGAGGGCGAGGCGGCCGAGTTCGACACGCGCACCCCGCACGCGATCCTCAGTGCCGACGAGCACCCGGTCGAGCTGCTCGTCCTCTACGGCCCCCAGGGGGAGAGGGCGCACGTGCGGGCGCGGCCCACGTCACGCGCTGCCGACCGGCCGGACTGAGGAGCCGGGCGCCCCGCGGGCGGACGCTGCCCGCCACCCGGGCGGCCCGCCGTCGGGCACCGAACGTCCTCGGACACACGAAAGCCCGCCAGGACGAGTCCTGACGGGCTTTCGTGGAACGAGCTGAAAGGCTCAGACGTGACGGACGACCTTGCCGGCCTTCAGGCACGAGGTGCACACGTTGAGGCGCTTCGGGGTGCCCGAAACGATGGCACGGACGCGCTGGATGTTCGGGTTCCAGCGACGCTTCGTACGGACGTGCGAGTGCGAGATGCTGTGCCCGAAGCTCGGGCCCTTGCCGCAGACTTCGCAGTTGGCAGCCACGATTTCTCCTGATCGTCGTGCACGCCTCCGCGAAGGACAGCGGCGACGTAGTGAATGGTCTGTGGGGTGAACGCTCCGAACCGGCAGAAGCCGGGGAGCGTCCGTGGTCGCCCAGATCTGTCCGGGCAACCTCCATAGGGTAGCCGATGGCCGCCCTCCACCCCAAACCGGCCCGAACGCATGCAAGAGGCAGCGCGCGAGGCGGACTACGGTGGTCCGGACAGTATCGCAGGCTCGACGGGGGTTCGGCACCCTCGCGTGCCGCCCCGGACCGAGGAGCCCCACGAGCGTGACCGACGGCAAGGAGCACATCGAGCCCGCAGTGGTGCGGGCGTGGGTGACCGAGACGGTCCGGACGCTCGGGGAGGCCAGGGCGCGCATCGACAGCGCGAACGTCTTCCCCGTCGCGGACGCGGACACCGGCACCAACATGCTCCTGACGGTCACCGAGGGGGCGCGGGCCGTGGCCGCCCTGCCCGACGGCGAGCCCACCGACTCCGTCCTGGTCGCCTTCGCGCGGGGCGCGCTGCTCGGGGCGCGCGGGAACTCGGGCGTGATCCTCAGCGAGTTCCTGCGCGGCTTCGCGGGCGCGGTCACGTCCGCGGACCAGCCCGTGGGGTCGCTGCGCGTCGCGACACGGTTCGAGGCCGCTGCTCGGGCCTCGTACGCGGCGGTCGCCGCTCCCGTGCCCGGGACGATCCTCACGGCCGCGAGCGGCGGGGCGTCCGCGGCCCGCGCCGCGGCCGACGCGGGCGCCGACCTGACCGGCGTGGTGGTCGCGGCACGTGACGGATCTCACCGCGCCATGCTCCGCAGCCCCAGCGAGCTCGAGGTCCTCTCGCGCGCCGGGGTGCGAGACGCGGGGGCGTTCGGGCTCGTCCTCGTGCTCGACGCGCTGTGCCGAGTCCTGGGCGCGGACGGGCTCGACGGCGCCGGTCTGGAGGCCGGTGTGACCGAGACCTCGCGCCTCGGCGGGGCCCCGGTGGTGGTTCCGGGTCACGGCAGCTCGCCTGCGTCGGACGTGCCGGCAGGTCCGGTGCTGCCAGCGCTCCCGACGCTGTCGGTGGCCGGCGGCACCATGGACGCCATGGCGACCCTGACGACCGACGCCTCGGTGGACCCGCGGGCGAGGGCGGGCCTCGCCGTCGGGCACGCCGATCCCTCTGCCGGCCCGTCGCCCGCGCTCACCGGCGGCGACCCCGCGGCTGTGGGGCTCGACGGCGAGTTCGAGGTCATGTTCGTCGTGGAGTCGGTCCAGGACGGCCGCAGGGACGCCCCTGACCTCGCAGCCGCGCTCCGTACCGCGCTCCAGGAGGTCGGCGACTCGGTCGTCGTGGTCGGTGACGGCGTCTGGCAGGCGCACGTGCACACGGACGACCCCGGGCGCGCGGTCGCCGCGGCGCGACAGGTCGCCGCCGGACGTGCGGGGCTGCGCCAGGTCTGCGTGCGCCACCTCGCGACCCAGGTCGCTGCGCGCGGCGTGCACGAGGACCCGTCGGCCGCCGCGCCCCACCCCGAGCAGCAGGTGCCCGCGCACGGCGTGGTGGCCATCACGTCGGCGCCAGGGCTCGTACCGGACCTGGCCCGCAGCGGGGCCGTTGTCCTGCTCGCGGCCGACCGCGCCCCCGAGCCCGAGGAGGTGCTGAGGGTCGCGGTGGACACCTCGGCCCGGTTCGTCACGGTGCTTCCGGGCAGCGCCGCGGCCGCGGTCGCGGCCCGCGCGGCGGCGTCGCGGGTCGAGCCGGGAGCGGGCGACCTGCAGGCCGTCGAGGTCCTCGACGCCCCGACGGACCTGCACGTCGTCGCGGCCCTCGCCGCGGCGCAACTCGTCGAGGAGGACCAGGCCGAGGCGATGCGAGCCGCGCTCGCCGACGTCCGGGCCGTCCAGGTCGCGGCGGACGGCTCGCTCGTGCGTCCCGCGCTCGAGGACCTCCTGCGCCCGGACGACGAGGTCCTCACGATCATGCCGGGACGTGGGGTGGACCCGCTCGTGATCGACGTCGTCGTCGGCATCGCCCGTCAGCGCGTCCCGGGCATCGAGGTCGTCGTCCTCGACTCCGGGCGCGACCACGCAGACCTCGAGCTGGGAGCGGAATGACCAAGGACCTGACGCCCGAGACCCCGGACCACGTGACCGCCACCCGCGTGCTGGCCGGGGACCTCGTCACGGGACCCGTGGACCGGTTCGCCGAGCCGCTCGCCAAGGTGCTCGGCCCGCGGACCGCCGGCGCGCTCGCGAAGCTGGGCCTCGAGACGACGGGCGACCTGCTGGGCCACTACCCGCGCCGCTACGGCGACCCGGGCAGGCTCACCGACCTCGGCGGGCTCGTGCTCGGGGAGCACGTGACGATCATGGCGCGCGTGGTCCAGGCGACCGTACGCGCCATGCGCTCACGGGGCGGGGCCATGATGCAGGCCGAGGTCACCGACGGCGTCCACCGGCTCTCGCTGACGTTCTTCGCCAAGGGCACCGGGGCGCTCCGGACCCACGAGAGCCGCCTGCAGCCCGGGCGCACGGGACTGTTCACGGGCGTCGTGAGCGCCTACCGCGGGGCGCGCCAGCTCACGCACCCGGACTACCTGATCATCGGGGTCGACGCCGACGACGAGGAGTCCGCCCTCATCGAGGCCCGTCGCCCCATCCCGCTCTACCCGGCGAGCGCCGCGATCCCGAGCTGGCGGATCCAGAAGGCCGTCCGCCAGGTCCTGGACCCGTTGACCGAGGACGAGGTGCCGGACCCGCTGCCTCCCACGGTCCGCGAGGCCCGCGGGTTCGGGTCGCGGCACGCCGCGCTCCAGGACGTCCACGAGCCGTTCGACACGCGCCAGTGGCAGCACGGCCGTGACCGCCTGCGCTACGAGGAGGCGTTCGTGCTCCAGGCCGCGCTCGCCCAGCGGCGCGCGCGGGCCGAGGCCGAGGAGGCGACGGCCCGGCCCCTGCTCGCCCGGGGCGAGCCCAGCGTCCTCGCGGACTTCGACGCGTCCCTGCCGTTCACGCTCACGGCCGGGCAGCGTGAGATCGGCGCGGAGATCTCCGAGGAGCTCGCGCGCTCGCGGCCCATGCAGAGGCTGCTCCAGGGAGAGGTCGGCTCGGGCAAGACCGTCGTCGCGCTGCGCGCGATGCTCCAGGTGGTCGACGCCGGGGGGCAGGCCGCTCTCCTGGCGCCCACCGAGGTGCTCGCCTCGCAGCACGCCCGAACGCTTGCGACCCTGCTGGGGCCGCTCGCCGAGGGAGGCATGCTGGGTGGGGCCGACCACGGCACGCGCGTCGCCCTCCTCACGGGATCCCTGGGGGCCGCCGCCAAGAAGTCCGCGCTGCTCGACGCCGCGAGCGGACGCGCGGGGATCGTCGTCGGGACGCACGCGCTGCTGAGCGAGAACGTGCAGTTCGCGGACCTCGGGCTGGTCGTGGTCGACGAGCAGCACCGGTTCGGCGTGGAGCAGCGCGACGCGCTCCGGGCCAAGGCCCGCACGAGCCCTCACCTGCTCGTCATGACCGCGACCCCCATCCCGCGCACGGTCGCCATGACGGTGTTCGGTGATCTCGAGACGTCCTCGCTCACCGAGATCCCGGCCGGGCGGGCGGGCATCACGACGCACGTGGTCCCCGCGGACAACGAGGCGTGGATGAACCGGACGTGGCAGCGCGTGCGCGAGGAGGTCGACGCCGGCCACCGCGCCTACGTGGTGTGCGCCCGGATCCACCCCGACGCCGAGGTCCCGGCCCCGGACGCAGGTCCCGACGCCGCGGGGGAGGGCAAGGTGGCCGCGAGGAGGAGGACCAGGACCGACGACTTCGACGAGGTGCCCGACTTCCTCGACCTCGACGGGACCGGCACCGGGTCGGACCGGCCGCCGCTGCGCGCGGTGCTCGAGGTCGCCGAGGAGCTCGCGCGCGTGCCCGCGCTGCGCGGCCTCTCGGTCGGCGTCCTGCACGGGCAGATGCCGCCGGCGGACAAGGAGAAGGCCATGGCCGACTTCGCGTCCGGCGCGGTGCAGGTGCTGGTCTCCACGACCGTGGTCGAGGTCGGCGTCGACGTGCCCGAGGCCACCGTGATGGTCGTGTTCGACGCCGACCGGTTCGGCCTCTCGCAGCTCCACCAGCTCCGCGGCCGCGTGGGCCGTGGCTCCGCGCCGGGGCTGTGCCTGCTCGTCTCGACCGTCGAGCCCGGCACGCCCGCGGCCGTCCGGGTCGAGACCATGGCCGAGACCACCGACGGCTTCCGCCTCGCGACCGTCGACCTCGAGCTGCGCAGCGAGGGCGACGTGCTGGGCGCTGCCCAGTCCGGCAGGGCGAGCTCGCTGCGGCTGCTGCGTGTCGTCAAGGACGTCGCGGTGATCGAGCAGGCACGCGCGGACGCGGCCGAGGTGATCGCCGCGGACCCTGACCTCGAGCACCACCCCGAGCTGCGGGCCGCGATCACGAGCAGGCTCGACCCCGAGCGCGAGGAGTTCCTCGAACGGTCGTAGCCGGGCCCCGGGCCGACCCGTCTAGGCTGTCCCGCATGACGAGGATCGTGGCCGGGACGGTCGGTGGACGCAGCCTGCAGGTGCCCCCCAAGGGCACGCGCCCCACGAGCGACCGGGTGCGCGAGGCGATCTTCTCGCGGCTCGAGCACTACGGGGTCCTCGAGGGGGCCTATGTCCTGGACCTGTATGCGGGGTCAGGAGCCCTGGGCCTGGAGGCCGCCTCGCGCGGCGCGCAGAAGGTCGTGCTGGTCGACGCCGCGCGCGCCGCCGCGGAGGTCTGCCGGGCCAACGTGAAGACCCTCGGCCTGACGAACGTGCAGGTCGTCCAGGACAAGGCCGAGAAGTTCGTCCTGTCGCCGCCGGCGACCACGTGGGACGTCGTCTTCATCGACCCTCCCTACGACCTCGCGGAGGCAGTGGTCGCCGAGCTCCTGCGGCAGCTCTCGGTGACGTCGGCGCTCGTCGAGGACGCGGTCGTGGTCGTGGAGCGCTCGACGCGCAGCCCCGAGCCGCAGTGGCCCGCAGGATGGGAGCTGCTCGCCCGCAAGGACTACGGCGAGACGGCCGTGTACTACGCGGGTCCGGCCGCGGCCGAGGCCGGGGAGGCTGCGGGCGACGCGTCCTGAGGGACCTGCCCAGGTCCTGAGGGACCTACAGACCGGACGGGGCAGCGGGCGCGCGCAGCGACGCCTCGTCGAGCAGCCCCACCGGGACGCGGTCGAGCTCGTCGGCGGCGACCAGCTCGACGCGCTCTCCTGCGACCGAGGCCAGCAGCGCGCGCGTGGGCTCGTCGTCCGCGAGGCTTCCCTCGCTGTCCACGAAGTACTCGCGCAGGAACGTGCGCAGCGGGGCCGCGGGCACGCTCGTCGCCGTGGGGTCCTCGGTCGCGAGCGTCATGAGCAGCAGCGCGGGCACACGCTCGGCGCCGGGAGCGTTGCCGGGCTGGAAGTACGGCACCGCCAGGACACGTCCGCCGTGGCGCGCGTAGAACCGCAGCCGCGCCTCGGGGTCGCCGTGCGCCTCGCTCGCCGCGTGGAAGCCCGGGTGCTCGACCTCGCCCAGCACCATGGCCGGGCGCAGGTTCGTCAGCCACGCGGCCACGGCCGCCCCGAGCAGGGCCGCGCCGATCCCGCCCCCGCGCCGCCCCGGCGCGATCGCCAGGTACTGCACGAGCAGGACCCGCGCCTCGGCCGACCACGAGCCGACGACGCCGGCCACCACACGCCCGGCCGGGACCTCGCCCGGCGCGCCGTCCGTCGTGCCCGCCCCACCGGGCCCCGGCCCGGCCGCACCCGGTCCGCTCGGGGGAGCGGCGCCGTCGGGCACCTCGACGACCCCCAACGACTCCAGGTGCCCCGCCGCGTGGTCCGCGAGGAACGACGAGAGCGAGACCAGCTCCGCCGGAGGGAACGACGGGCTCAGCACGTCCCGGTAGAGCTGCGTGAGCTGCTCGACCGAGCGGAGGGGGACGACGACGGGACCGGACTGAGGAGACATGGCACCCATCCTGCCGCGCCCGGGCTCCGCGCGCGGCCTGGCGCGGCCCGCGGCGAGCCCCGGCCTGCCCGGATTCCCGGGGCCCGTGTACTACCGTGGCGAGGTGACCATCGCCGTCTGCCCGGGGTCGTTCGACCCCCTCACCCTCGGCCACCTCGACATCGTCCGCCGAGCGCGGTCCTTGTTCGACGAGGTCGTCCTGGGGGTCGCCCGCAACTCGTCCAAGTCCGCGCTCCTGAGCGCCGAGCAGCGCGTCGAGATCGCCCGCGCCGCGCTCGACGCGAGCCCGGGCCTCGAGGACGTGCGCGTCGCGATCGTCCCCGGTCTCCTCGTGGACTTCTGCCGCGAGGTCGGAGCCGTGGCCGTCGTCAAGGGCCTGCGCGGAGGCGCGGACTTCGACGCCGAGCTTCCCATGGCCCTCATGAACCGCCACCTCGTGGGCGTCGAGACCGTGTTCGTCCCGGGCGACCCCGCCCTCGCCCACGTCGCGTCCTCGCTCGTCAAGGACGTGGCCCGCTTCGGCGGCCCCGTCGACGACCTCGTCCCGGCGGGCGTGGGCGACCTCGTGCGCCGGGCGCTCGCGGACCGCGCGGCCGGCTCGACGCCCGCGACGGAGCAGTCGGGGCAGGCGCGGCAGGCGACCCCCACCACGGAAGGAACAGGCCGATGAACGACCAACCGCTCGCCCAGACCGAGGACGAGGCGCAGACCGAGGCCGGGCTCCACGTGATCCTCGACGACCTGGCCCACCTGGTCGAGACGGCTCGGGCCATGCCCATGTCGTCGTCGGTCCTGGTCCACAAGGCCGACGCCCTGGCCCTCGTCGACGAGATGCGCCACGCGCTGCCCGAGCAGCTCGCGCACGCCGACGAGGTGCTCGCGGAGGCCAACGCGGTGCTCGCGGAGGCCACCAAGCAGGCCGAGGACATCCTCACGACGGCGCGCGCCCGCGCGATCGAGCTGGTCCAGAAGGAGCAGGTCGTGGTGCAGGCCGAGTCGCGGGCCCACGCGATCGTCGAGGACGCCGAGCGGACCGCCGCGGAGCTGCGGGTCGACGCCGACGACTACTGCGACCGCCGTCTCGCCGAGTTCGAGGTGGACCTGGGCAAGATCATGGCGCAGGTGCACGCCGGGCGGGCCAAGCTCGCCCAGCGCATGGGCGAGCTCCAGGGCGGCGAGGGCTCAGGGGAGTAGGAGCTGGCCCGTCGGCGGCACGGAGCGCGTGCCCCGCGCGCGGGGTCCGGAACACCTGTCCGATCCGGGTCAGTTCGTGAGGTTCGACGGCGGTTCTGTCATGCCGTAAGATGGTCCGTTGGTCCTGCCTGTCATCGGCTGGGGCCGAGGTGCACGTTCATCTCCCTGAGATCCCCCTGGTTCTTGCGGGACTGACGTGCGCGTTGTGACCTTGAACACCTGGTGGCCCGCTCGGGTCGCTGAGAACCTGTGGAGGAACCCATCACTCTCGACTCGCGCTCGCCTCTTGTGCTCGACACCTACGAGCTCGGTCGGCGTCCCGGATCGATGCGTGAAGTGACTCGCTCGGTCAAGGCTCCGGCAGACCTCGGTACCGTCGTGATCGGCATCCCTGAAGGCGCTGACCTCGAGCTGGGCGTCCGGCTCGAGTCGGTGATGGACGGGGTCCTGGTGACAGGGACTGCCCAGGCCCAGGCGGTCGGGGAGTGCGTGCGGTGCTTGGAACCGGTGACGGCTGACGTCGTCGCGGACATCCAGGAGCTGTTCGTGTATCCCGAGCGTGCAAAGGCTGCGGCAGAGTCCGGTGACGACGAGGACGAGGTGTACGAGCTCGAGGGCGACCTGATCGATCTCGAGCCCGCGCTTCGGGATTCCGTCGTCACTGCACTACCATTCAGACCGTTGTGTCAGCCCGATTGCCAGGGCCTGTGCTCCGAGTGCGGAGCACGTCTGGCTGAGGATCCTGATCACTCGCACGACATTGTCGATCCCCGGTGGTCGGCACTACAGAGCATGCTCGAGGATCCGAGCGTGTCCGACGAGACGAAAGAGAGCTAGCCGTGGCTGTTCCGAAGCGCAAGATGTCGCGCAGCAACACCCGTGCGCGTCGTTCGCAGTGGAAGACCACCGCCGCGAACCTCACGACCTGCCCGCAGTGCAAGGGCGACAAGCTGTCGCACGCTGCGTGCCCGACCTGCGGCACCTACAAGGGCCGTCAGTACGTCGAGGCGCTGCGCACCGAGCACGCAGGCTGAATAGCGTGACGCCGGAAGCCCCTGCGGCCGCCGGTCTTCTCGAGAGGCTCGGGATCCACCTGGATCCCGAGCTTCTCGTGCTTGCACTGACGCACCGTTCCTTCGCCCACGAGCACGGCGGCATCCCCACCAACGAGCGCCTCGAGTTCCTCGGGGACACCGTGCTGGGGCTCGTCGTGACCGAGGCGCTGTACCGCCGCCACCCGGACCTGCCGGAGGGCGAGCTCGCCAAGATGCGCGCCGCCACGGTCTCGCAGAAGTCGCTCGCCGCGATCGCGCGCGACCTGGGCCTCGGCGGGTACATCCTGCTCGGCAAGGGCGAGGTCCGTACCCGCGGCAACGACAAGGACTCGATCCTGTCGGACACCGTCGAGGCGCTGATCGGTGCGACCTACCTGAGCCACGGCCTCGAGGTCGCCCGCGACCTCGTGCACCGGCTCGTGGACCCGACGCTCGCCGTCGCCGCGGACCTGGGTGCCGGTCTCGACTGGAAGACCTCCCTCCAGGAGTCGGCCGCTGCCCGCAACCTGGGTGCTCCGGTCTACGCGAGCACGGGCGAAGGTCCCGACCACGCCCGCACGTTCACGTCCGAGGTCTCGCTCGACGGCGTCGTCTACGGCACGGGCCACGGCTCGGCCAAGAAGTACGCCGAGCAGGAGGCAGCCGAGATGGCGTACCTCGCCATCCAGAAGCTGCCGCTGCCCGTTCCGGGCGCGGTGGACGTGGACTCCTCCCCGGAGGACGAGCCCCTCGACGGTCCGGGTACCGTTGCCTGAGCTCCCCGAGGTCGAGACCGTCCGTGACGGTCTCGCCCGCCACGTCACGGGACGCACGGTCACGGGCGTCGAGGTCCTGCGCGACTACTCGGTCCGTCGTCACGAGGGCGGCCCGGACAGCTTCCGGGGCCAGCTCGTGGGGCAGCGCGTGGGCGCCGCGGTGCGCCGAGGCAAGTACCTGTGGCTCCTCCTGGAGCACGCTTCGGGCACGCAGGACGGCACGCCGGGCGACCTGCCCGACGCCGCAGCGCCCGCAGGCGGGCACGTCACCGCGCTCATGGCGCACCTGGGCATGAGCGGCCAGCTGCTGGTCCGCTCGGGGACCGCCGCGGTCGACAAGGTGCCGCACCTGCGGGTCCGGCTCGAGCTGTCTGCGCTCACCGGCGAGGACGACGCCCCGCGCACCCTCGACTTCGTGGACCAGCGCACGTTCGGGCACCTGTCGGTGACGGATCTCGCACCGACCCCCGACGGCGCGCCGGGCGGCTGGGGGTCGCCCCTCGCGGAGATCCCCGAGCCCGCCGCGCACATCGCGCGCGACCTGCTCGACCCCGCGCTGCGGCGCGACGACCTCGCACGGGCGGTGCGCCGTCGTCGGACCGGGATCAAGCGTGCGCTGCTCGACCAGCGGCTGGTCTCCGGCGTCGGCAACATCTACGCCGACGAGGCGCTGTGGCGCGCCGGCCTCCACTACGCGCGCCCCACCGACACCCTGCGCCTGGCCGAGGCGCACCGCGTGCTCGACGCCGCCGAGGAGGTCATGCGAGAAGCCCTCGCCCAGGGCGGGACCAGCTTCGACGAGCTCTACGTCAACGTCAACGGCCAGTCCGGCTACTTCTCGCGCTCGCTCGCGGTGTACGGGCGCGAGGGCGAGGAGTGCACGCGGTGCGGGGCGCTCGTGCGACGTGACGAGTTCATGAACCGGTCGTCGTACACGTGCCCCGTGTGCCAGAAGGTGCCGCGCAACGCGCGCTGGTAGCCCTCTCGCGCCCGGGGCCCGCCGGGTGCTCAGCCCCGCGCGACCACGTTGCGCAGCGGGTGGCCCGCGCGCAGGTTCTCCAGGTTCTCCAGGACCAGGGCTGACGCACCCTGGGGCCGGCCCCCTGCGACGTGCGGCGTGAGGATCGTGCGCGGGGCATCCCACAGGGGTGAGTCCGCCGGGAGCGGCTCGGTCTCCGTCACGTCCAGCGCGGCGCCGCCCAGGCGGCCCTCGCGCAGCGCAGCGACCAGGGCGACCTCGTCGACCGTGGCTCCCCGGCCGGCGTTGACGAACCACGCGTGATCCGGGAGCTGGGCGATGCGTGCGGCGTCGAACGCGTGGCGCGTGGCGGGGACCGCGGGCAGCAGCGAGACCAGGACGTCGGTCGTCGCCAGGACCCGTGGCAGGTCCTCGTCGGTCACGACGGGGAAGCCGAACCGTTCGCCCGCAGTGCTCGCGACCCCCGTGACCCGGGCCCCGAGAGCGGCGTAGAGCGGGGCGAGCGCCGCAGCGATCGAGCCGAAGCCCCAGATGGTGACGTGCGCGCCGTGCAGCGTGAAGCGACCGCTGGTCGCTGGGTCTGCCTGCTCGCGCCCCAGGGCGGAGTCCCACCGGTGCTCGCGCTGCGCGGTGCCCGACCGGTCGAGGCGCCGGACTGCGGCGAGCGTGAGGGCCAAGGTGTGCTCGGCCACGGGGCCGTCGTGCAGCGACCGCCCGTTGGTCACGACCACGTCCGGGGCGAAGCCCGCCGCGAGGATCGCGTCGGGACCCGCAGCGAGGGTCTGGACCCAGCGCAACCGGGGGAGGTGCGCGGCGGCGTCCGCGAGGTTCTCCGGGGAGTTCGCCCAGGCCACCAGGACCTCGGCGTCGCGGTGCTCGACCGGGAGGCGAGCCCCGGCGTCGTACTCGACGAACACGTCCTGCGCGCCGCCCTCGCCTGGCGTGGGGTCACCGACGCCCCGGGACGTGAGGTCGAGGGGGAGGGTGTCGGGGACGAGGATCTTCACGCGTGGCTCCAGACGGGGCGAGGGCGGTGCGGGCGGGCCGGCGGCCGGGACTCCCGGGCGGCTGACGCGTCGACGCTACCAGCGCGACACGCCCGACCGTCCCGGCGTGTCGCGGGTGTTCGCGGGGCCGGCCCGTTCCGGGAGCGCAAACCCGTGCCGGGCGATATGTTCGCAACGTCTGGCACGTTCGAGCGGTTCTCGGCGACCCGTCCGTCCAGGGGGGTCTCGGCGGCACGGAGGAATGATGGCCTCACCCACAGCGGAGTCGGGCGGTTCAGGGACGCCCTCGTCGGTCACGTCCGAGAGCCGCGGTGCCCCGCCCACCCGCGAGGAGATGCGCGCGGCGATCACCGCCAGGACCCCCAAGAACTACATCACGTGGCTGATGCTCGCGTTCATGATCACCTCGTCGGTCGCGAGCCTGCGCGCCGCGCCGACCATGGCGGTCTACGGGCTGGCCGCGGTGTTCCTCTACATCGTCCCGGCGCTCGTGTTCCTGCTCCCGACGTCGCTCGTCTCGGCCGAGCTCGCGTCCGGCTGGTCGGGAGGCGTGTACCGCTGGGTCGCGGACGGCATCTCGAAGCCCGCGGGCTTCCTGGCGATCTGGTGCCAGTTCGCCATGACGATCTTCTACTACCCGAGTCTCCTCGGGTACGTGGCGAGCACGTTCGCGTACGTCATCAACCCCTCGCTCGCGAGCAACGGGGTGTACGTCGCGATCGTCATCGTGGTCCTGTTCTGGACCGGGGTCTGGGTGTCGTCGCAGGGCACCAAGGCGGTCGCGGGACTGTCGAGCTTCGGGCTCGTCATCGGGACCCTGGTGCCCGGTGCGCTGCTCGTCGTCCTGGGGCTCGTGTTCCTCGGGCAGGGCAACACCTCTGCCGCCCCCATGGACGCCTCGCACCTGCTGCCGCAGTGGACGGGCATCGCGTCGCTCGTGCTCATCGTCAACAACTTCCTGTCGTACGCGGGCATGGAGATGAACGCCGTGCACGTGACGAGCCTGCGCAAGCCGGCCAAGGAGTTCCCCCGCTCGATGTTCCTCGCGATCGGCCTCGTGCTGGTCATCTTCATCCTCCCGGCGCTCGCGATCAGCTGGGTCATCCCGGCCGACCAGCTCAGCCTCACGGCCGGCGTCATGCAGGCCTTCGACGCGTTCTTCGCGAACTTCGGTGTGAGCTGGCTGACCCCGATCCTGGGTCTGATGCTCATCGCGGCCTCGCTCGGCGGCATGCTGACCTGGCTCGCCGGTCCGTCCAAGGGCCTGCTGACCGTGGCCCGCGAGGAGGGGTACCTGCCGCCCTTCCTGCAGAAGCTCAACAAGCACGGCGTCCAGCAGAACATCCTGGTGTCCCAGGGCCTCGTGACCACGGTGATCGCCCTGCTCTACGCGTTCATCCCCGACGTGTCGAGCTCCTACTGGATCCTGTCGGTCATCACGACGCAGGTGTACCTGATCATGTACCTCCTGCTCTTCGTGGCGGCGGTCCGGTTGCGGCGCAACAAGCCCGACCACCCGCGCGGGTATCGCGCACCGGCGCTCACGCTGCTGTGCACGGTCGGGTTCCTCGCGTCGGTCGCGGCCATGATCATCGGCTTCGTGCCACCCGCACAGTTCTCGAGCGGTAGCGCAGGGGTCTACCTGCTGATCGTGGGTGGTGGCCTGGGCGTCGTCGGGATCCTGGTGCCCGCGCTCTTCTACCTCCTGCGCAAGCCGCACTGGAAGAACCCGGCCAACGTCGGAGGACCGGAGGAGCCGCTCGTCGATGCCCCCGCGGGCGGACCGGAGGAAGCGTGACATGACCACGACGTCGACGACGAACGGCCCCGACGGGCTGCCGCAGCACGAGGACGAGCCGGACGACAACCGGCGGTGGATCGTCTACACCGCGGCCGCGATCCTGGCCGTCGCCGTAGGAGTCCTCATGGCGGTGCTGTACAACAACTACCACGCAGCGCAGGACCGCGAGCTCGCCGAGCAGCGGGCTGCCGAGCTGCACGCCAAGTTCGAGGAGATCGGGATCACCGCCTTCGACGAGGACCAGATCGTGGCCGTGCTGGGCGCCGACGGCGGCGGCTTCTGCACCGACCCGGCAGCCCTGGTGAAGGCGACCGCGAACCTCGGGTCCACGAACGGGGCCACGGGTCCTGGCAGCAGGCCGTCGCTCGTCGACGAGCGACGCCTCCAGGGGGACCGCTTCGTGATCGAGGTCTACTGCCCCGAGCAGCTCGACGACTTCGACGCCTATGTCGACTCCCTCAACCTCGACGAGAACACGACCACCCCGGAGGAATCGTGAGCAGCACACCGTTGGACCTCGCTCCCGTCCAGGCACAGGTGGCCTCGTTGCTGCCTCGAGCGCTCGACGACCTGCGGACGCTCGTCGCGATCCCGTCGGTCGCCGACGAACGGCTCTTCCCGCGCGAGGACTGCGAGCGCGCCGCGCACTGGGTCGCGGACGCCTTCCGTGCCGAGGGGATCGCCGACGCCCGCCTGGTCGAGACTCCCGACGGGTCGAACGTGGTCCTGGGCTACCGTCCCGGCCCACCCGGAGCCCCCACGGTGCTCCTCTACTCGCACTACGATGTGCAACCCCCGCTCGACGACGCCGCGTGGCTCACGCCGCCGTTCGAGCTCACCGAGCGCGACGGGCGCCTGTACGGACGCGGGTCGGCCGACTGCAAGGGCAACATCGTCACGCACCTCACGGCGTTGCGCGCTCTGCGGGCGCTCGGTGGCGACGACTTCCCGGTCGGCATCCGGATCGTGATCGAGGGCTCCGAGGAGCAGGGCACCGGCGGGCTGGACCAGTACGTCGAGGCTCACCCGGGGGAGCTGGCCGCCGACGCGATCCTCATCGCCGACACGGGCAACGCGACCCTCGGCCTCCCCACGCTCACGGTGTCGCTGCGTGGCGCGACCAACGTCGTCGTGACGGTCGAGGCGCTCGAGGGCGAGATCCACTCGGGCATGTTCGGGGGAGCGGCGCCCGACGCGCTCGCTGCCCTCGTCCACATCCTGTCCTCGTTGCGCGACGACGCGGGGAACACGACGATCGACGGCATCCCGCCGGAGATCGCCGACGCGACGTGGCCGGGGGTCGACTACGACCCGGACCAGTTCCGGAGCGACGCGGGGATGCTCGAGGGAACCCGGCTCCTGGGGTCGGGACGCGTCTCCGACCAGCTGTGGTCGCGCCCCGCGGTCACGATCCTGGGGATCGACGCGCCGAACGTCGTCGGCTCGGCCGCCGCGATCCAGCCGCGGGCGGCGGCCCGCCTGAACCTGCGGGTCCCACCGGGGGCGGACGCGCAGGACCTCCAGGACAAGCTCGTGGCCCACCTGGAGAACCACGCGCCCTGGGGCGTCAAGGTCACGACGACGCGCGACGCCGTCGGGCAGCCGTTCCAGGCCCGGACCGACGGTCACGTCTTCGACACGCTCTCGCGTGCGCTGGCGGACGCGTTCGGCAAGGAGACCGTCACGGCCGGTCAGGGCGGGTCGATCCCGCTGTGCAACGTGCTCGCCTCCGAGTACCCGGACGCTCAGATCGTCCTGCTCGGTGTCGAGGAGCCCGCGTGCCTCATCCACGCGCCCAACGAGTCGGTCGCGCCGAGCGAGATCGAGCAGCTCGCGGTGGGCGAGGCGCTGTTCCTGTCCCGGCTGGGCTGACGGGTCGCGCACCCGAGGCGGGTCGGGCCGGCCGGCTCGCCTGCCCGACCCGCCTCGGGTCCGCGTGTCAGACCGCGGCCTCCTGCGCGAGCGCCCAGCGGTAGCCCTCGTCGTGCGCGAGCAGCTCCGCGTGGGTGCCGCGGGCGACCACGGTCGCGGGGCTCTCGGGGCTCGCGTCGTCGGTCCGGCCGAGCAGCAGCACCTCGTCGACCGCGGCGAGCGCCGAGAGCCGGTGCGTCGCGACGACCACGCCGCGCCCACCCGTCCGGCTGGTCTCCACGAGGTGGGTGAGCAGCTCGTCGGCGGTCGCCGGGTCGAGGTGCTCGGCGGGCTCGTCGACGAGCAGCAGGGGAGCGGGGGCCAGCAGGGCCCGCGCCACGAGGAGCCGACGGCGCTCCCCGCCCGAGATGGTCGTCGCGTCCGGGCCGAGGATCGTGCCGACGCCGTCGGGCAGGCCCGCGAGCCACTCGCCGAGCCCGACCTCGACCAGGGCGGCCTCGGCCTCGTCCGGCGTGACGTCGCCGCGCGCGACGCGCAGGTTCTCGAGCAGCGTGGTGTCGAAGACGTGCCCGTCCTCGGCGACGAAGACCACCTGCTGGGCGACGTCGTCGGGTGCGAAGGACGAGACCGGCGAGCCGTCGAGGCTCACACGCCCCGCGACCTGCGGGATGAGCCCCGCGGCCGTCATGAGCAGGGTCGTCTTGCCGACGCCCGACGGTCCCACGATCGCGACCGCCCGACCGGGGCGGACCGCGAGGTCGATCCCCGTCACGGCCGCGCGGCCGTTCCAGCCGCACGCGGCGTCCGCCACGGTGATCTCGGGGGTGGGGTCCACGGCTTCCGAGGTGTCAGACGTGGCCCGGGGGACGGCCCGGTGTGCTTCTGACAGCTCGGCGCGACCGGGGCTCGTGGCAGAGACCGCGGTGGGCCCGGTGGTCCCGTCGTCCTCAGCGCGCACCTCGGTCCCGGCCGCCGCGTCGAGCAGCTCCATGATGCGGCGTGCGGCCTGGCGTGAGCGGTGCATCTGCACGGCCGCGGCGGGCAGGACCCCGGCGGCCTCGAACACCGCGAGCGGGGTCAGGACGATCACGGCGAGCTCGACCGGGGCCAGGGTCCCCGCGGCGACGGCGGGGATGCCGAGCAGCAGTGACGCGAGCACCGCGAGCCCGATCGACACGTTGTTGATCGCGGCGGCCGTCCCCGAGGTCCGGGCTCCCGAGTCCGTCACGGCCGCGAGCTCGCGGTCGGAGCGGCGCAGCGCGTCCATGCGCTGGGAGAGCCGCCCCGAGACCGTGAGCGGTCCCGAGCCCTCGAGCGTCTCGAGCACCGTGGACGTCATCTCGGCGCGGGCGGCCGCCCCGCGCTCCTCGGTACGGCGCGCGGCCCGCGCCGAGAGCCACGGCCCCAGGACGCCCGCGAGCAGCAGGCACAGGAACAGGGCGACGCCGGCCGAGGGCAGGAACACCCCGACCAGGATCACCGAACCGGCGGACACCACGAGGGCCACGCCCGCGGGGATGATCGCGCGCACGACGACGTCGCCCACCGAGTCGACGTCGGCGCCCACGCGCGCGAGCAGGTCGCCGCGACGGACACCCGCGACCGCGGCTGTACGCCCGGAGGCCAGCGAGGTGTACACGTTGGCGCGGAGCGAGGCCATGCCGCGCAGCGCGACGTCGTGCGAGGCCAGCCGCTCGAGGTAGCGGAACACCCCGCGCGAGATGCCGAACGCGCGCACGGCCACGGTCGCGACCGAGAGCTGGAGCACGGGCGGCATCTGCGAGGCGCGCGCGATGAGCCACGCCGCGACGGCCGCGAGCCCGACAGAGCTGGCCAGCGCGAGCGAGCCCAGCCCGATCGCGCGCGCGGCGCGTCCCCAGCTCACGTCGAGGAGCCGCACCGCGCGCCACAGGGGATCGACGCCCGCGCCGTCGGCCGTGCCGGCGTCATGGACGGGTGAGTCGCGGGACGTGTCGAGGGCGCTCATGCGACGGCTCCAGACGAGGTGGGTGAGGACGAGGCGGCGTCGTCGGCAGCGGCGCGGGGAGCCGGGGGGAGCGCGGCCGACGAGACCACGACGACCTGGTCGGCGAGCTCGACCAGGCTCGTGCGGTGCGCGACCACGACGACCGTGCGTCCCTGGTCGCGCCAGGCCCGGACGGCGTCGAGCACGGCGCGCTCGCCGCGCGCGTCGAGGTGCGCCGTGGGTTCGTCGAGCACCACGAGCGGCACGCGAGCGGGGTCGCCCAGCAGTGCTGCGGTCAGGGCCACGCGCTGGCGCTGGCCCACGCTGAGGCCCACGCCGCCCTGGCCGATCGGGGTCGCCCAGCCCTCGGGCAGGACGTCGAGCACGGCGTCGAGCCCCGAGAGCCGTGCGGCGTCGGCGAGCTCGTCGTCGGGGACCTCGCGGCCGTCGAGCACGACGTCGCGCACCGTGCCCGGGGTGAGCGTGGGGCGCTGCGGCACCCACGCGACCTGCGGCCACCACGTGGTCGGGTCGATCTCGGCGAGGTCGACGGGATCGCCCTCGCGCGGGGTCACCACGACGCGCCCGGCGTCGGGGGCGAGCAGCCCGAGCAGCACCAGCGCAGTGGTCGTCTTGCCGGACCCGCTGGGCCCGGTCAGGGCCACCACGGTGCCCGACGACGGAGCGTCCGTCGCGGAGCCCGCCTCGCCGGCAGCGGAGCCGAAGGTCGTCGTGAGCGCCGCTGGGGCGAGCACGTCGCGGTCTCCCGCGCGCACGCTCACGCCCTCGAACGTGATCCGGGCGCCGGCCAGGGCGGGGGCGGGCGTCGTGCCGACGGGCCGCAACGGCTCGTCGAGCACCTCGAACGCCTGGTTGGCCGCGGCGATCCCGTCGGTCGAGGCGTGGAAGTGCATGCCGACCTGCCGCAGCGGCAGGTAGACCTCGGGGGCCAGCACCAGCACGGCGAGCGCGGGCTCGAGCCCGACCTCGCCGTACACCAGGCGCAAGCCGATCCCGACCGCGACGAGCGCGACCGACAGGGTCGTGAGCAGCTCGAGGACCATGCCCGACAGGAACGCGACGCGCAGGGTCCCCATGGTGGCGCGCCGGTTGGCGTCGCCGAGCGCCCTGACGCGCTTCTCGGGCCCGTGCTCGCGGCCGAAGGCCCGCAGCGTGGGCAGGCCGGCCATGAGGTCGAGCACCTGGGAACCGAGGCGCTGCATGACCTTGAGGCGCCGCTCGGACGTCCCGGCGGTGAGCTGGCCCACGAGGATCATGAAGACCGGGATGAGGGGGATCGTGACCGCGATGATGATCGCGGAGATCCAGTCGAGCCCCAGGACGACCGCGAGGGTCGCGGGGGTCACGGTCGCCGCGAGCAGGAGCTGGGGCAGGTACCTGACCATGTACGGCTCGAGGTCGTCGAGCCCGCGCGTCGCGAGCGTCGCGACCGCGGGCCCGCGGCCGGTCGCCAGCCAGCGGGGGCCCAGGGCCACCGCATGGCTGACGACCTGCTCGCGGAGCTCTGCGACCGTCTTGGTCGCAGCCTTGAGCGCGAACCGCTCCTGCGCCCACGCGACCCCGGCGCGCACCACCACGACCGCAGCGAGCAGCGTGAGGGGAGTGCCGACGTCGGTCAGCGAGAGGTCGCCCTGGATCGCGGGGGCAAGGACGCTCGCGATGAGCAGCGCCTGTGCCACGACGAGCCCGGCCGTCACGAGGCCGAGCACCGCCGTGAGCACGACGTACCCGCGGGCCGCCCGCGCCTGGCGCAGGAGCCGTGGATCGAGGGGCTTCACGCGGAGGTGTCCCCGGGACCGCGCTTCCCCGAGCCCGACGGCGCCGCGCCCGTCCCGGTGTCCTTCTCGTCCTCGGCGGGGGTCAGGTCGAGGGACCTGGCGCTGCCCGACGACGGACCGCCGAACGCGGCGTCCTTGATCTTCTTGAGCGAGAGGCCGATGGGCGGCGGGATGTCCTTGGTCGACAGGCGGCGGCGGAACACCCAGTAGGTCCACGACTGGTAGAGCAGGACGACCGGGACCAGGATCACGGCGACCCAGGTCATGACCGTCAGCGTGTACTGCGTCGAGGACGCGTTGTCGATGTTCAGCGAGTTCGCGGGGTCGTGGGCCGGCATCACGTCGGGGTACATGGACCCGAAGATCAGGACGGTCGCCGCGAGGATCGCGAGCGCGGAGAACAGGAACGCCCAGCCCTCGCGCGCCTTGGCGTTGGCGATCACGACGCCGACCAGGGCGAGCGCCGCGACGACGACCGCAGCCCACGTCCACGGCACCGAGTAGGCGACCTGGGCCCACACGGCCCAGCCGCCGGCCACGACGACCGCGGCGACCGAGAAGTACCCGGCCAGGCGGCGGGCCTTGACCCGCACCTCGCCGTCGGTCTTGAGGGCGATGAAGACCGCACCGTGCAGGAGGAACAGCACGAGCGTCGTGAGCCCGCCGAGGAGCGCGAAGGGGTTGAGCAGGGCCCAGAAGCCGCCCACGTACTGGTGCGCCGCGTCGAGCTCGACACCGCGGACGAGGTTGGCGAACGCGACGCCCCACAGGATCGCGGGGATCCACGAACCGAAGATGATCGCCTGGTCGCAGCGCGCCCGCCAGCGGTCGTCGTTGATCTTGCCGCGGTACTCGAACGCGACGCCGCGCACGATCAAGGCGAGAAGGATCAGCAGCAGCGGGATGTAGAAGCCCGAGAACAACGTCGCGTACCACTCGGGGAACGCCGCGAACGTCGCGCCACCCGCCGTGATGAGCCAGACCTCGTTGCCGTCCCAGACCGGGCCGATCGTGTTGATGATGAGCCGGCGCTCGGTGTCCTGCTTGGCCTTGTCCTTGTTGCGGGACAGGATCGGCATGAGCATGCCGACGCCGAAGTCGAATCCTTCGAGGACCAGGTAGCCGATCCACAGGATCGCGATGAGCACGAACCAGAGAATGGTGAGTTCCATGAGTACTGGGTCTCCTTGAGCCGTCAGAGCGCGTCAGTACGCGAAGGACAGGGGGCGTTCGGACTCGTCGGTCGAGTCCGGGTCGTCGGGGTCGCCCTTGGCGCGCGCCTCGGGGGAGTCGTCGTGCACGACGTCCGGCACGCCCTCGACCGTGTACCGGTGGATGAGCTTGAACCAGACGACCGCGAGGGCCCCGTACACGAGCGTGAAGACGATCATGGAGGTCAGCACGACGCCGGGGCCGACGACCGTGGACACGCCGCGCTCGGTGAGCAGGCGGATCGAGTCGATCCCTGACGGGTTGGGGGCCACGACCCACGGCTGACGCCCGGTCTCGGTGAAGATCCAGCCGAACGACGACGCGATGAACGGCATGGGGATGGCCCAGATCCCGACGCGGGCGAACCACTTGTTGTCGGTGACCTTGCCCTTGCGGGTGAGCCACAGGGCCATGAGCGAGAGCGCGATCGAGCCGACCGCGAACCCGATCATGAGGCGGAAGCTCCAGTAGGTCAGGCCGAGGTTGGGGGAGTAGTTGACCGGCTCGCCGTCCGCGGTGACGTCGCCGTAGCGCTCGGTCATGGACTGCTGGACCTCGTCGACGCCCGGCAGCGGGGCCGTGAAGCTGCCCTTGGCGAGGAACGAGGTCATGCCGGGGATCTCGAGGATGTGGTTGACGCCCTCGCACGAGTCGGACAGGTCGCCGATCGCGAGGATGGAGAACGGGGCCCCGTCGGGCGAGCTCTCGCACAGCGCCTCGGCGGCCGCCATCTTCATGGGCTGCTGCTGGAACATGAGCTTGGCCTGGAAGTCACCGCTGACCGCGACGCCGAGGCCCGCGATGATCATGGTGATGACGCCGAGCGTGATCGCCGGCCGGTAGACGTTGCGGGCGAGCTCGATGTTCTCGGCCTTCTTGGTGCGCACCAGGCGGACCATCCACCAGGCGGCGATGCCCGCCACGAACGTGCCCGCGGTGAGGAACGCCGCGGTCACGGTGTGCGGGAACGCGGCCCACAGGGTGTTGTTGGTGAGCACCGCACCGATGTCGTTCATCTCGGCGCGGCCGGTCTCGGGGTTGTAGATCGTCCCGACCGGGTGCTGCATCCACGAGTTGGCCGCGAGGATGAAGAACGCGGAGAGGTTCACGGCGATCGCGACGGCCCAGATGCACGCGAGGTGCACGCGCTTGGACAGGCGGTCCCAGCCGAAGATCCACAGACCGAGGAACGTCGACTCGATGAAGAACGCGGCGAGCGCCTCCATGGCGAGCGGGGCACCGAAGACGTCTCCGACGAAGCGTGAGTACTCGCTCCAGTTCATGCCGAACTGGAACTCCTGCACGATCCCCGTCACGACGCCGATCGCGAAGTTGATGAGGAGGAGCTTGCCGAAGAACTTGGTGAGCTTGAGCCACCGCTCGTTCCCCGTGCGGACCCATGCGGTCTGCATGATGGCGACGAGGGGGGCGAGCCCGATCGTCAGCGGCACGAAGATGAAGTGGTAGACGGTCGTGATGGCGAACTGCCACCTCGCGAGATCGAGGACGTCCACAAACGCTCCTGGGGGGTTTCCTGGGGGCTACCGGGGGATTCTGAGGGTGAGCTCAGGGCAGGGTCAGCAGTCGTACTCCTGACGCTATGACCAATCTGCACCATCGGCGAGGCAGGGAGGCGCCAAAACTCTCGGGAAACGACAGTTTGTGAGAACCTTCACAAGGTCCGGATCGGGACCTTGGTCCTCTGGACGACACGGCACCCGACCCTGTACCTGCCCATCTGATCGACCTCGGCTGTGCGATACTTGACCAAGCCGGGGGGACCACATCTCCCACTGGCCCAGTACGTGCTCGTCGCAACCGCGATCCGCGGCTCGCGGAGCGCCGCCGACCGGGATGAATGGCCCGGACGGCGAGGCGCCCCCCGCCGCTCGCCCTTGCTCGAGCCGCCACCGCCGACTTCCGTCGCGGGGGACGACAGCGCTGTGATGCGCACGCCCCGGCCGACGACAACCGCCCGACGGGCCGCACGATGTGGGGGCGATCCTTCGGGGTACCAGGAGCGCATCGCGTGACCCTCGACAACACCCCTGACACGACGAGCTCGTCGAACGGTCAGGACGCAGCACCCGCCAAGAAGCCGGCCCGACGACGGGTCACTCGCACCACGGCGGCCCCCGGCACCCCGGACGCCCCGTCCGCGGCCCAGATCACCCTCCCCGCCGTCACGACGCCCGCGCAGCCGGCCCCCGTGAACCCCTCCGCTCCCACGGGCTCGCTCGGCATCGAGCTGCCCTCGGCCGAGGCCGCGCCGCGCCGCTCACGCCGTGTCGTGCGACCCACCACCGCTCCGGTCGAGGCGCCCGCCGCTCCGGCCGAGAAGCCCGTCGCCGAGGCGCCCGCGCAGCCCGTCGTCGAGAAGGTGGCCGTCGAGAAGGCCGTCACCGAGAAGTCCGCGGCCGCGCCCGTGGCGCAGGACGCACCTCCCGCAGCCCCGCGCCGCGGCGGCAAGCGCGGCGCCGCGGCACGCGCCGCCGCCGATGCGCCCGTGCTCGACGTGCTGTCCGAGCTGGGCCTCGCGCCTGCCCCCGAGCAGGACGCCCCGGTCGAGAAGCCGGCCCGCGCCCGTCGGACCCGCAAGCCCGCCGCGGAGGCCGTCGTCCCCGAGGTCGCGGCTCCCGTCGAGACCCCTGCCCCTGAGGTTGCGGCTCCTGCCGAGGATGCTGCTCCCACGGAGCCCGCTGCGCCGCGGGCCGCCACCCGTCGCCGGGCGACGCGCTCGAGCGCTGCCGAGGCGGCCCCGGTCGAGGCTCCGGCCGCGATCGAGGAGCCGGCCGAGCCCGCGCCGGTCGAGAAGGCTCCGGCCAAGCGTCGCCGCGCGACCTCGAAGACCGCGACCACCGCGCCCGTCGAGGCAGAGGCCCCGGTCGTGGACGTTCCGGCCGCGCAGGTGCCGGCTGTCGAGGCCCCGACCGAGCCCGCAGCGCCCAAGGTCCGCTCGCGCCGGGTCAACAAGGTGTCCAAGGCCGCTCCGGCCCCCGAGACCTCTGCCGCTGAGCCCGCTCCCGCGCCGTCGACCGCGTCGACGGGCGGCGGTTCCGCGACACCCCGCCTCGCGACGACCGCGCTGCTCTTCCAGGCCCCCGACCCGGCCGCTGCGCCCCGCCGCTCGCGTCGCGTCGTGCGGCCCACGACGTCCCCGTTCGCGGCCGACGCCATGCCCAGCTTCGCCACGCCGTCGGCCCGGACCCCCGAGGAGCCCGCGGCCCAGGTCGAGACCCCCGCGGCTCGCGTCGAGCCCGCTCGCCAGGTCCCGGTCGCCGAGCAGGCTCCCGAGCCCGCCGCCGAGCAGCGGACCGAGGCGCCCACGCGTACCCGCGGCGGCCGCGGCCGTTCTGCCCGTCGGGGTGCGGGCGCTCCTGCGTCGGCTGCCGCCTCGTCGGCTCCTACCACCCAGCCGGCGCCGGCTGCGGCACCCGAGGCGGCCCCGGCCGCCGTCACGCCCGCTGCGGAGATCGTGCTCGTGGGTGCGGACCTCGCTGCGGTCGAGGAGATCGAGCTGATCGAAGCAGAGCTCGTCGCCGAGGGCGTCGAGATCCCGGCCGACGCGCTCGAGCTCGACGACCTCGACCTCGTGGTCGAGGCCGACGAGGTCGCCGAGCCCGCCCCCGCCACGGAGACCGACGAGGACGGCGCCCCGCGTCGTCGCCGCCGCCGCGGTGGCCGTGGCCGCCGTTCGCGCGGCGGGGAGCCGCGCGCGGAAGGTGCTGACGACGACGAGTACGGGGACGACGAGTCCTCGCACGAGCAGCAGTCGCCCTCCGCCGACGCGACCGACACGACCGGCGCGGTCGAGACCTCGGCCGAGACGGACGACCAGCACGACGAGCACGCCGACGAGCACGACGGCGAGGAGGGGGTCGGTTCGAGCCGTCGCCGTCGCCGCCGTCGCCGTGGTGGCCGCCCCGAGTCGGGCGACAGCGCGGGCGTCACCGTGACGACGTCATCGTCGAGCCGCACCCGCTCGCGCGAGCGCAGCACCAGCGTGTCCGACGAGGTCACCGCGCTCAAGGGCTCGACGCGTCTCGAGGCCAAGCGTCAGCGCCGTCGCGAGGGCCGCGACGCGGGCCGCCGCCGCCAGATCATCACCGAGGCCGAGTTCCTCGCCCGCCGCGAGTCGGTCGAGCGCGCCATGATCGTGCGCGAGAAGAACGGCCGCACGCAGATCGCGGTGCTCGAGGACGGCGTGCTCGTCGAGCACTACGTCTCCCAGCAGTCGCAGGTCTCGATGGCCGGCAACGTCTACCTGGGCCGCGTCCAGAACGTGCTGCCCTCCATGGAGGCCGCGTTCATCGACGTGGGCAAGGGGCGCAACGCGGTCCTGTACGCCGGTGAGGTCAACTGGGACGCGGTCGGCCTCGACGGCCAGCCGCGCCGCATCGAGCAGGCGCTCAAGTCGGGCGACTCCGTGCTCGTGCAGGTCACCAAGGACCCGATCGGCCACAAGGGGGCGCGCCTCACGTCGCAGATCACGCTCGCCGGCCGCTACCTCGTGTTCGTGCCCGGTGGCGGCATGACCGGAATCTCGCGCAAGCTACCGGACACCGAGCGTGCCCGCCTCAAGAAGATCCTCCGCGAGATCGTCCCCGAGGGCTCGGGCGTGATCGTCCGTACGGCCGCCGAGGGTGCGAGCGAGGACGAGCTGCGCGCCGACGTCGAGCGCCTGCAGGGCCAGTGGGAGGCGATCGAGAAGAAGGCGAAGTCGGCTTCCGCCCCCGCACTGCTCCAGGGCGAGCCCGACCTCGCGATCCGTGTCGTCCGCGACATCTTCAACGACGACTTCAGCTCGCTCGTCGTCTCGGGCGACAACGCCTGGAACGAGATCTCGAGCTACGTCGCCGAGCTCGCGCCGGACCTCAAGGAGCGCGTCTCGCGCTGGACGTCGGAGAAGGACGCCTTCTCGGCGCACCGCGTCGACGAGCAGCTCGCCAAGGGCATGGACCGCAAGGTCTGGCTGCCCTCGGGCGGGTCGCTCGTGATCGACCGCACCGAAGCCATGACGGTCGTCGACGTCAACACGGGCAAGTTCACCGGCTCCGGTGGCACGCTCGAGGAGACCGTGACGCGCAACAACCTCGAGGCCGCCGAGGAGATCGTCCGCCAGCTCCGCCTGCGCGACATCGGCGGCATCATCGTCATCGACTTCATCGACATGGTGCTCGAGTCCAACCGTGACCTCGTGCTCCGTCGTCTGGTCGAGTGCCTGGGCCGCGACCGGACCAAGCACCAGGTCGCCGAGGTCACCTCGCTCGGCCTGGTCCAGATGACCCGCAAGCGCGTGGGACAGGGCCTGGTCGAGGCGTTCAGCGAGACCTGCGACCACTGCAACGGTCGCGGCTTCATCGTGCACACCGACCCGATCGAGAAGTCGGGCGGCTCGAACAACGGCGGCGGCCAGCACCAGCACGCCCCGGTGGCTGCTGCTCCGGTGGCGGAGGAGCCCGCCGCCGAGGCGGAGGGCTCGCGGTCGCGCTCGCGCCGCAAGCGCGTGACCAAGGAGACCGCTCCGGTCGCCGTGGCTCCCGTGGTGCCGGTCCTGCCCGAGGTCACGTCGGAGGCCCGTGAGGCCGTCAAGGCCACGCTCGCGACGATCGCCGCAGCAGCGGCGCACGCCCACGAGCACGAGCACGACGGCGCCGCGCCGGTCGAGGAGGTCGTCACCTCGGACGTCGCCACCGAGGTCGAGGTCTCGCTCTCCGAAGCCGAGGCCGCGGTCGAGGTCGAGGTCGAGGCGGTGGGCGTCGAGACCGTCCTGACGGACGTCGAGTCCACGGAAGGCGCGCCGGAGGTCGCCGACGAGGACCAGTTTCCGGCCTCGGCAGTCGAGCCCGGAACGGCAGTCGAGCCCGGAACGGCAGTCGAGCCCGGAACGGCAGTGGACCCTGACGCCGAGCCGACCACCGCTGACGACGCGGCTGCTGAAGAGCCTGCGCCGACGGCTGGGCTGACCGACGAGGAGACGGCAGCGGACGACGAGTCGCGCGACGACTCCTGACCTGCTGAAGGACACGTGACGGCGAGGGACCCGCGGGTGCCGGTCCACGGCGTCGGGCATGCTGCCCGACTCCGAGGCTGGCGGCCCGCGGACCTCGCCGTCTTCCGTGGGTGGCTGCGGCCCCACCACGAGTGGCACGACCGGGACGGGCCGTACTTGCTTCGCGGCGAGCGGGAAGCAGGCGCCTGACCTTCGACAGGCCCGTGCCGGCCGCCGGTGCTGTACTGGCCCCGTGGACGACGTGAGGCGGGGACGTGTCGAGGTCATCAGCGGGCCCATGTTCGCGGGCAAGACCGAGGAGCTGCTGCGGCGTGTTCGTCGGGCTCAGATCGCGGGACGTCGCGTCGAGGTCGTGCACCACGAGCTCGACGACCGGCGCGGCCAGGGCATCGTCAGCTCGCACTCCGGTCTGGACGTCCCGTCGCGTCCTGCGTCGTCGGCGCCCGAGATCCTGGACCGCGTCGACCCGTCGATCGAGCTCGTCGCGGTCGACGAGGCCCAGTTCTTCGGACCGGAGCTCCTCGACGTCGTGCAGCGTGGCGCTGACAGCGGCCTCGTGATGATCGTCGCGGGTCTCGACGTCACGTTCGACGGCCGGCCGTTCGAGCCCATCCCTGCCTTGGGGGCCCTCGCCGAGCGCGCCGACAGGCTCACGGCCGTCTGCACCGTCTGCGGGGAGGACGCCCCCTTCCACGAGCGCGTCGTGGCCACCGCGGACGGGGACGCCCTGACCGCGGGCGCGGAGCACGTCGGCGGACTCGAGACCTACCAGGCGCGGTGCCGCGTCCACTTCACGGCGGCCCGCTGGCGTGCCGGTGCGCCGGGGGCCGCAGTCGTGGACGACCCGACGGTCAGGAACCGATGAGCGGTACGAAGCTGTAGGTGCCGTGCCGGCTCGTCACGGTGCCCGTCAGGTGCTGCTCGACCAGCACCAGCACGTGCTGCACGGGGATCACGAGGCGCCCGCCGATCGCGACCTGGTCGACCAGCTCCTGCGGCAGGACCTGCGCTGCCGCCGACACGAGGATGCGGTCGTAGCCGCCCATCGTGGGACGTCCCAGGACTCCCGGCTCCGCGACCTCGATCCGCGCCCAGGACATGGGGTAGCTCGCGAGGTTGGACGCCCCCCACTCCGCGAGGTCCGGGTCGATCTCGACCCCGACGACGCTGCCGGCTGGTCCGACGAGGTGGGCCAGCAGCGCGGTCGTCCACCCCGAGCCCGACCCGACGTCCAGGACGCGCGCCCCGCGCGGCACCTGGAGGAGGCGGAGCGTGTCGGCGACCGTCCGTGGCTGCGAGTTGGTCTGGCCGTGGCCGATCGGCAGCGGCCGGTCGTCGCGCGCGTAGGGCCGCTGGTTGCGGGGCAGGAAGCGACGTCGGTCGATCGCCGACATCGCTGCCGCGACGTCGCGCGCGGTGGTCGCTTGAGCCCTGTGACCGTTCGGCACGTCGGATCGCCTCCTCGGGACCTGCTTCCAGGGTAGGACGACGCGGCGGTCGACGGGCGGGACCTCGCGCCCGGCAGGAGGGTAGGGTCCCGCACATGACCGGATCGGCAGGAGCTGAGGGCCCACCGTCGCGGAGGAGACCGGGGGTGACCGGTCGGGTGCTCGCCGGGGCTCTCGTGTGCGCGGTCGGCACCGGGATGCTCGTCGCGTGCGGCGCAGGCACGCCCGAACGGCAGCGGGTCGAGTGGATCCTGGTGTCCGAGGAGGGCACGTCGCTCGACCTGGGGGTCTACGCCGGTGGGAGCACCTGCACCGACGACGACGGCATCGAGGTCGAGGAGGGCGCGGAGAGCGTCGAGGTCCGGGCGTTCGTGCTCCGCACCACGGGCACGTGCAGCGAGGACTTCGGGGTGCGGCTCGTGACGGTCGAGCTCGAGGAGCCGCTCGGTGAGCGTTCGCTCGTCGGCTGTGCCGGGGACGCCGTGCCCGTGAAGGCCTGGGACCACCCGGACGAGTCCGGCTGTGGTGACCCCGAGCCGGGCCTGGTGCCAGGGGCGTCCGACGTTCCGGTCGGCTGACCTGCACCGACGTGGTGCGCGAGGCGGGACTCGAACCCGCACGTCCGAAGACACCAGGACCTAAACCTGGCGCGGCTGCCAATTACGCCACTCGCGCGCCCGCACAGTCTACGGGCGCGCGAGGGGTGCGTCGTTCGTGGTCTCGCCGGGTGCGGCGCGGTCTGCGCCCGGGGCGCTCGGCGCCCTGCGCCGAGCCCCCGCCCACCGACGGGCGGCCTACTTCTTGGGGTCGATCCCCAGGTCACGGCGCAGCTTGGCGACGTGGCCCGTGGCCTTGACGTTGTACTGTGCGAGCGCGACCTTGCCCTCGGGGTCGACGACGACCGTCGAGCGGATCACGCCCGTCACGGTCTTGCCGTAGAGCTTCTTCTCGCCCCAGGCGCCGTAGGCCTCGAGCGTCGCCTTGGACTCGTCGGACGCGAGGGGGAACGTCAGCAGCTCCTCCTCGGCGAACTTCACGAGCTTGGGCAGCGGGTCCGGCGAGATGCCGACGACCTTGTAGCCCGCCCCCTGGAGCGAGGCGAGCGAGTCGCGGAAGTCGCACGCCTCCTTGGTGCAGCCCGGCGTCGACGCGGCCGGGTAGAAGTAGACGATCACGGAGCTGCCGCGCAGCTCGGAGAGCGTCACGGAGCCGCCGTCGGCGGTCGGGAGGGTGAAGTCGGGGGCGTCGTCTCCGACGGCAAGGCGCGTGCTCATGGGACTCCTCGGGAAGCGTTCACGGTTCCCTCCGAGCCTAGAGGACACGGGTAGCGTGGGGGTCGTGAGCAAGACGACCCCGAGCACGAACGACACCCCGACCCCCGCCCCCCGGAAGGCCGCCTCCGCGAGCCGAGCGACGCCGTCGGCCACCGCGCCCGAGCGACTCCCGCTGCGCATGCTGCACGACCGTCTCCTCGTCCTGCCCGAGGTCGACGCGTCCGAGCGGCAGTCGTCCGCGGGGCTCGTGATCCCGGCCACCGCCGTGGGGCCCAAGCGCCTCGCGTGGGCGCAGGTCGTCGCGACGGGCGAGAACGTCCGGCACGTGAGCCGCGGGGACCGCGTGCTGTTCGACCCCGAGGAGCGCGCCGAGGTCGAGCTGGGCGGCAAGAGCTACGTGCTGCTGCGCGAGAAGGACGTCAGTGCCGTCTCGCAGCCCGAGGAGAGCGACGGCAAGACCGGCCTGTACCTGTAGGTCCGCCGGCGAGAAGAGGCCGGGCGAACCGTGTGCGCAGGCGGTTGTCGCGCAGGTCACAGGCCCGCCCGGCCTCCTGATTTGTCTCTACCGGGCCTGTTCAGTAGTGTTTCTTCTCGCGCGCCATTAGCTCAATTGGCAGAGCAGCTGACTCTTAATCAGCGGGTTCATGGTTCGAGTCCATGATGGCGCACCACGATCACGGTCCCGGAGACAGGGCCGTCGTGACGTTCGACCAGCAGCACCGCACCACCCAGCAGTACCAGCGCGCCATTAGCTCAATTGGCAGAGCAGCTGACTCTTAATCAGCGGGTTCATGGTTCGAGTCCATGATGGCGCACCACACGATGGCCCCTCACCTGCGGAGACGCGGGGGAGGGGCCTTCGGCGTCCCCGGACGGACCTGACGGCCCGCCCTCGCGGGCACGCGCGATTCCATGCTGAGACGCGTTTCACACCCGGTCCGCCGTCGGCTATGGTCACCCGTGTGAACCTGCTCACCGCGCGCACCTGGTGGCCCGACCACTGACGGTCGGACGCTGTGGCGTGCTGACCGAGCCCGACGACGGGCGGTCCAGCAGGTCTCCCGGAGTGGATCGCCCGGAACGTGCCCCGGCACGTGCCCATCCATGAAGGAGAGAGTCCCTTGACGACGTCCCCCGTCTCCACCTCCGTCCCGGCCGCACCCCAGGTGCCGATCCGTCCGACCGCTCGTTCGCTCGAGCCGCTCGGCGTCGAGATCCCCTCCACCGTCCCGACGCACTGGTACAACCTCAACGCTGACCTGCCCGAGCCCGTGCCGCCGCACCTGCACCCAGGCACGCTCGAGCCCCTCGTGCCCGCGGACCTGGCCCCGCTGTTCCCCATGGCGCTCATCGAGCAGGAGGTCAGCACCGAGCGCTACATCGAGATCCCGCAGACGATCCGCGAGATCTACGCGATGTGGAGGCCCGCGCCGCTCGTCCGCGCGCACCGCCTCGAGCGCGAGCTCGGCACGCCCGCCCGCATCTACTACAAGTACGAGGGCGTGAGCCCGGTCGGCTCGCACAAGCCGAACACGGCCATCGCCCAGGCGTACTACAACGCGATCGAGGGCACGACGCGCCTCACGACCGAGACGGGCGCCGGGCAGTGGGGGGCCTCGCTCTCGATGGCCGCCGCCCTGCTCGGTCTGACGTGCGAGGTGTGGCAGGTCCGGGCGTCGTACGACTCCAAGCCGTACCGCCGCTTCCAGATGGAGGCCTACGGGGGCGTGTGCCACTCGTCGCCCTCGGAGCTGACCGCGTCGGGGCGCGCGATCCTCGCGAGCGACCCGGACACCACGGGCTCGCTCGGCATGGCGATCAGCGAGGCCGTCGAGGTCGCGGCGCAGGACCCGCAGGCGCACTACTCGCTGGGCAGCGTGCTCAACCACGTGATGCTGCACCAGACGGTCATCGGCCAGGAGGCGCTGGTCCAGCTCGAGGAGGCGGGGGAGACGGGCGCGGACGTCGTGTTCGGCTGCGCGGGCGGCGGGTCGAACCTCGCGGGGCTCACGTTCCCGTTCCTCGGGCGCAACCTGCGCGAGGGCACGACGACGCGGCTCGTCGCGTGCGAGCCGGCGGCCTGCCCGTCGCTCACCCAGGGCGAGTACCGCTACGACCACGGCGACGTCGCAGGGCTCACGCCGCTGCTCAAGATGCACACGCTGGGCAAGGACTTCGTGCCGCCGGCCATCCACGCGGGCGGCCTGCGCTACCACGGCATGTCGCCCATGGTGTCGCACGCCGTGAACCTGGGCCTCATGGACGCGGTCGCGATCGACCAGGACGAGGCGTTCCGGGCAGGGCTCGAGTTCGCCCGCTCGGAGGGCATCATCCCGGCGCCCGAGTCGACGCACGCGGTCGCCGCCGCGATCGCGTACGCGCGGACCGTCACGGAGCCCGAGGTCGTCGTGATCGGGTTGTCGGGCAACGGCCAGCTCGACCTGCCGGCGTACGCGCAGTACGTGTGACGCCGTCGGACGCGGCGCGGCGCGGCGCGCGGGCGCGGCGGGTCCTGCCGCTCGTGCGGACCCTGCAGGCCGTGGCCCGGTCGAGGTAGTCCCTGGTCGCGTGAGGCGGACCTCCTGGAGGTCCGCCTCACGCAGCCCGGGGCCGCCTCGGGGCCCGCCTAGACTTGTCGGATGCCCGAGACCCTCGACGAAGCCCGCGAGCAGGGCTTCCGTACCGACATCGTGTCCTTCGTCCGTCGTAGCGGTCGCCTCAACCCCCGCCAGCAGCGCGCGTGGGACGAGCACGCGGCGCGGCTCGTCGTCGACGTCCCGCGCGCCGAGGCCCGCACCTCGGTGGACCCGGCCTACGTGCTCGACGTCGCCGCGACGTTCGGTCGCCAGGCTCCGCTCGTGGTCGAGGTCGGGTCAGGCCTGGGCGAGGCCGTTGTCCACGCGGCCGAGACGGCCCCGGAGCGCGACTTCCTGGCCGTCGAGGTCTACACGCCCGGGCTCGCGCAGACCGTGCTGCGCGCGACGCAGCGCGGGCTGACGAACGTGCGCCTGCTGCAGGCCAACGCCGCCGAGGTCCTCACGACGACGCTCCCCGAGGGGTCCGTCGACGAGCTGTGGGTCTTCTTCCCCGACCCGTGGCACAAGGCCCGCCACCACAAGCGTCGCCTCGTCACGCCCTCGCTCGCCGAGCTCGCGGCGCGCGCGATCCGCCCCGGCGGCACGTGGCGGCTCGCGACCGACTGGGCCGAGTACGCCGACCAGATGCTCGAGGTCATCGGAGCGAACCCGTCGTTCGTCAACGTCCACGGGGTCGGGGCGGTCGCGCCGCGCTTCGAGGGGCGCGTGCGCACGAGCTTCGAGGGCAAGGGCCACGCCGCGGGCCGGTCCATCACGGACCTGGAGCTCCGCCGGGTCTGAGGCCCCGGGCTTCGGTCCCGCAGGGCCGGCTCTCGCCGAGAGGTGCGGATCAGCGGCGGTAATTCGCTTCGCGGCGAGGGCCGTGCGACCTAGGCTCCGGACATGTCCTCGACCTCCCCGCCCGACGGCGCCGCTCACCCCGGTCCGTCGGCTCCCGTCCTGGTCGTCACGGGGGCCATGGCCTCCGGGAAGTCGACCGTCGCCGAGGCCCTGGCTCGCACCTTCCCGCTCGCGGCGCACGTGCGCGGCGACATGTTCCGGCGGTTCGTCGTGAGCGGCCAGGCCTCGATGGACCCGCCGCTCTCACCCGCTGCGCGGGCTCAGCTCGACCTGCGGCAGTCCCTCGCGGCCCACGCCGCGGACACGTACGCGTCGGCGGGCATCACCGCAGTGGTCCAGGACATCCTGCTGGGGCCGGACCTGGCCCGCTTCACGGCGAGCCTGCGCACCCGCCCGCGCTACGCCGTCGTGCTGACGCCCGACGCCGCGACCCTCGCGGCGCGCGACGCCGCCCGACACAAGCAGGCCTACGGCGCCTGGACCCCCGAGGAGTTCGCCGAGGCCGCGAGCGAGACCCCCGGCGGGCTGCTTCTCGACACGACGGGGTGGACCGTCGTCGAGACGGTCGCGCAGATCCTCGACCGTCTCGACGAGGCGCGCGTCGCCTGAGCGGGGCCGGCGGCCGAGCGGGTCACCCCGTCGCTCGGTGAGCTGACCGCCCGGCGCGCAGCCCCGCGTCCTCCGGGCCACGATGGGAGGCATGAGCAGCAGCGACCCCCGGACCCAAGCCACCCCCGACGAGACCTTCGACGTGATCGTGATCGGCGGTGGACCGGTCGGCGAGAACGCAGCCGACCGCGCGAGCCGCACAGGCCTGAGCGTGGCCGTGGTCGAGGCCGAGCTCGTCGGCGGCGAGTGCTCCTACTGGGCGTGCATGCCGTCCAAGGCGCTGCTGCGCCCCGGGGCGGCGCTCGCGGCCGCTCGCGCGGTCCCGGGGGTCGAGGCGAGCCCGACGCTCGACCCGGCCCCGATCCTGGCGCGCCGCGACGAGATGGTCTCGCACTGGGACGACTCGGGCCAGGTCCAGTGGCTCGACGGCGTCGGGATCTCGCTCGTGCGTGGTCTCGGACGTCTGGTCGGGCCGAGGCTCGTCGAGGTCAGCCCCGAGGACCCCGACGCCGACGTCGACGACCTCCCCGCGACCCGCCTGATCGCGGCGCGGCACGCCGTGATCGTCGCGACGGGCAGCGTGCCCGTGCTGCCCGACACGCCCGGCCTCGCCGAGACCGACCCGTGGAGCAGCCGCGAGGCGACGAGCGTGCAGGACGTCCCGGCGTCGCTGGCGGTCGTCGGCGGGGGAGTGGTGGGGGTCGAGATGGCCACGGCCTTCACCGACCTCGGGTCGAAGGTCACGTTGCTCTCGCGCGGTCGCCTGCTCGGACGCTCCGAGCCGTTCGCGAGCGAGGCCGTCGCGGCCGGCCTGCGGTCGATCGGGGTGGACGTCCGGCTGGGGGTGAGCGTCACGGGCGCGACCTCCCTGCCCGACGGCGGAGCGCGCCTCGCGTACGACGGCCCGCAGGGCAAGGGGTGGGTCGCCGGCGCACAGGTGCTCGTCGCGACCGGTCGGGTGCCGCGCACGGGGGACCTGGGGGTCGAGGTGGTCGGGCTCGAGCCGGGGAAGGCGCTCGCGGTCGACGACCAGCTCGAGGTCCAGGGGGTCGAGGGCGGGTGGCTGTTCGCGTGCGGTGACGTGACGGGACGGGTCGCGACCACGCACCAGGGCAAGTACGAGGGCAGGGTCGTCGGCGACGTGGTCGCGGCACGGTTCGGGAAGGTCCGACCCGAGGAGGCGCGGGCCGCCGGGGCGGGCGGGGCGGCGCGCGAGGTCCCCGAACCCTGGAGCCGCTACGCCGCGACCGCGGACCACGGGGCCAGGACCCAGGTCGTGTTCACGCGTCCTGAGGTCGCGTCGGTGGGGTCGACCGAGGCCGAGGCGAAGAAGGCGGGCCTGCCGGTCCGTGCGGTGTCGTACAAGCTCGGGTCCGTGTCCGGGGCCGTGCTCGTGGCCGAGGGCTACGAGGGGACCGCGCAGATCGTGGTCGACACCGAGCGCCAGGTGATCGTGGGCGCGACGTTCGTGGGCCCGGACGCGGCGGAGATGCTGCACGCCGCGACCATCGCGATCGTCGGGCAGGTGCCGCTTGCACGCTTGTGGCACGCTGTGCCCGCCTACCCGACGATCAGCGAGGTCTGGCTACGGCTGCTCGAGACCTACGGCTTGTGACCGTCTGCCCCGAGCGGCCGCCTACTCGTCAGCCGAGCTGGCCGTCCGAGGAGAACACGAGGCCGAGCACGATCTCGCCCTGCAGGAGGGCGGCCTTGGTCAGCGGGCCGCCCACGTCCAGGTTCACGAAGTTGGTGATGTTCAGGCCGTACTTCTCCTCGAGCCCGGGCTCGCAGAACGCGCGCTCGGGGCACTCGGGACCGGCGCCCAGCGTGATGCCGCCCGGGCAGGCCTCGGCGAGCTCGGAGAGGGTCGAGACGTCGTGCTCCTCGGCGAAGGCCGTGGTGACCGCGAACGCGTTCTGGTCCTGGGCCGACGACGGCTCGCCGAACGTCAGGCCCTTCTCGGCACCGAGCTCGCGCAGCGCCGCGACCGTGGTGTCCAGGTCTCCGCTCGCGAGGGGCTCCGCGTCGGGGCCGTTGATCTCCTTGTTGAGGAACTCGGTGAGCGTGCCCACGTACTCGGGGAAGACGCTGAGCTGGCCCGACTCGAGCGCGGGCAGGTACGTCTCGCGCGCGTCGACGGTCTGCACGGTGACGTCGTACCCGCCCGAGCGCAGCACGGCCGCGTAGATCTCCGCGAGCGTCGTGCTCTCCGAGAAGTTCGCCGCCCCCACGACCAGCGACGTGCCCGTCCCCGGGGTGTCCTGGGCTGCGAGGCCCTCGTCCTCGACGAACTTCTGGGCCACCTGTGAGGAGGTCTGCCGCTCGACGTCGACGGCCTTGTTGAGCGCGATGAGCTTGTCGGTCGTCAGCGCCGCGGACACGGTGTCGAGGAGCTCGAGGACCGCGGGCTGGTTCGCCACCGCGGCGGCGTTGGCCGCGGGGATGATGTTGTCGACCGTCTGGAGGTGCTTGTCGTCCTCGAGGACGACAAGCGCGTCACCGGCGACCGGTTCGCACGCGGCGCCGCTCGCTGTGGACGTCGGACCGCCGGAGGTGTTCCCTCCGGTACCGGAGGAGCCGGCCTCGCCGCACGCCGCGAGGGCCAGGACGAGGAGGGCGGAAGCGGACAGGGTGCGAAGGGTGGTGGATCGCCGTGACATGTGTGTCGGGGCCTCTCGATCGTCGGCTCGCACGGACAACCCATTCCACCCCCGGGGCCGCAGACCGGCAACCCGAGCGACACCTCAGCGCAAGGTCCCGGCCCGGACTCGCAGCGGTGCGGGGGTCACGGCTCGCTGGACCAGGGCGAGGACCGCGTCCACGACCAGGCACAGGACCGCGATCACGACGCCCACGGCGAGCACCTGCCCGTACCGCTGGTTGGAGAAGCCGACCCGCAGCGGGACCCCGAGCCCCCCGCCCCCCACGAACGCCGCGAGGGTCAGCACCGCGATGACCTGCACGATCGCGGTGCGCAGACCCGCCGCGACCAACGGCACGGCGAGCGGCACCTCGACGAGCCACAACGAGCGCTGCGACGACATGCCCATGCCGCGCGCGGCGTCCTTGACGTCGGGGTCGACCTCGGCGACGCCCGTGTAGGCGTTCGCGAGGATCAGCGGGATCGCGAAGATCACGGCCGAGATGACCGCCGCACGGTTCCCGAACAGCCCGCCCGCGGCGAGGATGAGCAGGATCCCGAACGTCGGCAGCGCGCGCGAGGTGTTGACGACCACGATGGTCGGCCCGGCCCCGCGCCCGGAGTGCCCGAGCCAGATACCGACGGGCAGCGCGACGAGCGCCGCGAGAAGGACCGCGACGGCCGTCATCTCGAGGTGCTCGCCCGTGCGGACCAGGAGCCCGTCCGGTCCGGTCCAGTTGAGCGGGTCGTTGAGCCACGTCAGGGCCTGCTCGACGACGTTCATGCGTCCCGCACCGCCGTCCGGTCCTGCGGCTCGCGTGGATCCCGCGGCTCGGGGGTCGCGGCCGCGCCCGGGGAGACGGTCGCCGCCCGGGCCCCCGTCCTCGACGAGGCGCCGCGTGTGCGTGACCAGGGTGTCAGCGCCCGCCCCAGGAGCAGCAGCAGGAGGTCGAGCACGACCGCCAGGAGCAGGCACAGGAGCGTCGCGGTCATGATCTGCGCGTTGTAGCTCGAGCGGAAGCCACGGAACATGAGCGTGCCCAGCCCGCCGTAGCCTGCGACGAACCCCACGGTCACGAGGGCGACGGTCGAGACCGTCGCGAGGCGCACGCCCGTCATGATGCTCGGGAGCGCGTTGGGCATCTCGACCGACGCCAGGAGCCGGGTCGAGCCGTAGCCCAGGCCCCGGGCGGCGTCACGGACGTCCGGGTCCACGCCCTGGAGACCGACGAGGATGTTGCGGACCAGGATCAGCAGGGCGTACATGACCAGACCGATGAGCACGGGTGTCCGCCCGATCCCCGTGAACGGGACGAGGATCGAGAACAGTGCGAGCGACGGGATGGTGTACATGACGCCCGTCATGCCGAGCACGGGCACAGCCAGCCAGCGCACACGGTGCGCGAGGGCCGCGAGGGGCAGCGCGATCACGAGCGCGATGAGCACGGCCTCGAGGGTGATCGTCGTGTGCTCGACGAGCGCCTGGGAGATCTCTCCCCAGTTGTTCTGGACGTAGCTCCACGAGAACCACGGGTTGGGTGGCATGCCGTCGAACCTATCCCGAGCCGCCCACCGCTCGCGCGACGACGTGCGGCGCCCGGTAGCGTCGGGGCATGGCGAGCTCCACGACAGGCACCAGCGAGGCGACCGCAGCCTTCCCGAGCATCACCGACGAGTCGGCCATCGTGTTCGACGGCGTCCGCAAGGAGTACCCCAACGGCACGGTCGCGGTGGGCGACCTCTCGTTGAGCGTCCGCGAGCACGAGATGCTCGCGCTCGTCGGGCCCTCGGGCTGCGGGAAGTCCACGACGCTGCGCATGACGAACCGGCTCGTCGAACCCTCGGCCGGGCGCATCCTGCTGCGCGGCGAGGACATCACGCAGGGCGACCCCGTGGCGCTGCGCCGCAGGATCGGCTACGTCATCCAGAACGTGGGCCTGTTCCCGCACCGGACCGTGGCCCAGAACGTCGCGACCGTGCCCGGGCTGCTCGGGTGGGACAGGGCACGCACCAGGGCGCGGGTCGGTGAGCTGCTCGAGCTCGTCGGGCTGGCCCCCGGCACCTACGCCGAGCGCTACCCGCACGAGCTGTCCGGGGGCGAGCGACAGCGGGTGGGAGTGGCCAGGGCGCTCGCGACCGACCCGCCCGTCCTGCTCATGGACGAGCCGTTCGGCGCGGTCGACCCTGCCGGACGCCGCCGGCTCCAGACCGAGTTCCGGCGCATCCAGCGCGAGCTCGGGACCACGGTTCTGTTCGTGACCCACGACATCGACGAGGCGGTCCGCCTCGCCGACCGGATCGCGGTCTTCAGCTTCGGCGGGCACCTCGAACAGCTCGCCGAGCCGCTGACCGTCCTGGCGCACCCCGCGAGCGACGCGGTCCGCGAGTTCATCGGTGAGGGAGCGCCGGTCCGGATGCTCGGCCTGGCCACGGTGCAGCGGGGAGACCTCGACGGGGCCGAGCTGATCTCCGCCCCGGCCCCCGAGCCCATCCGGCTCGGCGCGCCGCTGACCGAGGCGTTCGAGGCGATCGCGGCCCTGCCCGGGTCCGCCATGGGCAGGGTGCCCGTCGCGGACGAGGTGGGCGACGTCGTCGGCTCCTTCACCGCGGACGGCATCCTCGCCGCCCTGCGCCGCACGGCCGACGCCGCTGCGGTCTAGCGGCGCGACGGAGATCTCACCCGATCCCACGTGTTCAGCGCGCCCAGGGCGTCTAGGCTCTTGTGCGTGACCACCACCTCGCGCATCGCCGTCGCCACCTGCTCCGTCCTGCCGCACCTCGACCCCGACGACGCACCGCTCGTCGGGGCCCTCGCCGCGCGGGGGATCGAGGCAGTGCCCTCGGTGTGGGACGACGAGACGGTCGACTGGACCTCGTTCGACGCGGTCGTCGTGCGCTCCGCCTGGGACTACGCGCCGCGCCGCGACGAGTTCGTCGAGTGGGCCGAGCGCGCCGGGCGGGTGCTGAACCCCGCAGCGGTCATCAGCTGGAACACCGACAAGCGCTACCTGCGCGAGCTCGAGGAGCAGGGCGTCCCGGTCATCCCGACGCTCTGGCTCGACCCGAGCCAGAACCTGTCGTCGCGCGCCATCCACACGCGCCTGCCCGCGCAGGGCGACTTCGTCATCAAGCCCGTCGTGAGCGCTGGGGCCAAGGACACCGGGCGCTACCAGTCGGGCGAGGCCCACTCGCGCGGCCTCGCCATCCAGCACGCCAAGAACCTGCTCGTCTCGGGCCGCCAGGTCATGGTGCAGCCCTACGTCCGCAGCGTCGACACGGCCGGCGAGACCGGCCTGGTCTTCATCGACGGCGAGTTCTCGCACGCGGTGCGCAAGAACGCGCTCCTCACCGGGCCGCACCGCCCCACCCAGGGCCTGTACAAGCAGGAGGAGATGACCCGCTTCGAGGCGAGCCCCGAGCAGCTCGCGGTCGCGCAGCAGGCGCTCGAGGTCGCCGCGAAGGCCGTCCCGGGGCAGGAGCCCAACCTCTACGCGCGCGTCGACCTGGTGGGCGGGGACGACGGCGCACCCATGGTCATCGAGGTCGAGCTCACGGAGCCCTCGCTCTTCTTCTCGCTCGGCAAGGGGGCGCTCGACCGGTTCGCCGACGCTGTCGCGCAGCGCCTGGTGGCGGCGCCCACGGCCTGACGCTCTCCGTCCCCGACGGCCTGTGTCCGGCTCGGCGGGCACACGCGCCACCGACCGGGCCCGGACGTGATGAAGGGCCGACGAGCTGGTGCTCGTCGGCCCTTCACCATGCCGGGAGAATCTGCCGGGTGATCTGCCGTGCGGGTCGTGCGGGTCGTGCGGTGGAGCCGGTCCGAGATCAGACCTTGGCGACCTCAGGGGTGGGCGTCGAGGGACCGGCGGCCAGGGCGGGAGCTGCTCCGATGCGGCGCAGTGCGTAGCCGAGGAGGCCGAACAGGACACCGAGGCCCATGACCAGTGCGCTGACGCCGTAGGAGACGACCGAGGTGAAGAGCGAGGCGCGGAGGAACGAGCCGTTCATGACGGTCGCACGGGCCGGGTCTTCCTTGTCGAGCTCGGCGTAGGTCTTGCCCTCCGAGGCGGCGAGCGCGTGCTTGTTGATGACCTCTGCCTGCGCGTAGGCGGTGAACGGGCCGCGGACCTGCGAGCCACCGAACATCGAGGCGTCCTCGGAGACGGTGATCTTCTCGGCGGCGAGCTGCGAGGAGATGGTGGCCCAGGTGGCTGCGCCGGCGAGCAGCAGCACGAGGCCTGCGATCATCGTGACGAGGCCGATGAGACGGACGGAGCGGGCGGGACCAGCGGTGCTGGTGCTCATGGTGTGACTCCCAGAGGAAGAGGTCGGACGACCTGCGGTGAAGGAACGGAAAGGGCCGATCTTCGTTGCGAACCCGGGGCTGGGAGCGCTTCGATGTGTCGACCCTAACCTGCTTGTGAATGCCTTCACAAGCGCGAGAATGTGGCCTCTGTCACGCGGAGATGACAGATTGTCAACGAGGGGAGGCGTGATCCGACAGGCCTCGCCGGGGCGTAGTGCCGAAGGGTTCGCAGCCGGGGGACCAAGGTCCTGACGGCCCTCTTCACGGGCCGTCCCGGTCCCACCAGGAACCGACGGGAGAGCGACGGATGAGCGACAAGGAGCGCGACCTGACGAGTGAGCTCGAGGCGGTCGAGGCCGCCTGGGGACGGGCGATCGTCGACAACGACGCCGATGCGATCGGCCGCTTCATGACCGACGACTGGCAGATCGTCGGCGAGGACGGCATCACGTCCCGCGAGACCTTCCTGGACCTCGTCCGCTCAGGGGATCTCACGCACGAGACGATGAGCAAGATCACGGGCAGCGTGCGCGACCTGGGGGACGTCGCGGTCCTCACCGGGCGCGGCGCCAACACCGGGCACTACCGCGGCCAGGCGTTCTGCTCCGACGAGTGGGTCACCGACGTGTTCGTCCGAGGATCCGACGGCTGGCGGTGCGTGCGCACGCACCTCACGACCGCGCGCGACGAGCCCTGACTCCTCACCCGCCGCACGCGACCGCCCAGGGCGAGCGACGCCGTCGGGCCTACGGGGTCCAGTCCGGGCGCAGCGGGAAGTCTGCCGCCCCACCAGGCGCCGGACGCACCGCGAGGACCTGGTGCAGCTGGATCTCGTTGCGCTCGAACGCGAGCCGAGAACCTGCCATGTACACGCCCCACACGCGGGCCGTGCCGATCCCGACGTCGGCCACGCACTCGTCCCAGTGCCGCGTGAGGTTCGCACCCCACTCGCGCAGCGTCATCGCGTAGTGCTCGCGCAGGTTCTCCGCGTGGCGCACCTCGAGGCCCACGTCCTGCATGGTCGAGATGATCCGGCCCGACCCCGTGAGCTCCCCGTCCGGGAAGACGTACCTGTCGATGAAGCCGCCCGCACGGGGGCGGGCGGTGTTGGTCGGGCGCGTGATCGAGTGGTTGAGCAGGCGCCCGCCGTCCCGCAGGCGACCCTGGAGGAACGTGAAGTACGCGCGGTAGTTGGCTACCCCGATGTGCTCGGTGAGCCCGATCGAGCTCACCGCGTCGAACCCGCCCTCCGTGACGTCCCGGTAGTCGGCGAAACGGACCTCGGCGAGGTCCGCGAGTCCCTCGCGCTCGATCCGGTCCTGCGCCCACTCCGCCTGCTGGCGCGACAACGTGACCCCGAGGGCCCGGACGCCCGAGCGCGCCGCGTGCCGGACCATGCCGCCCCAGCCGCAGCCCACGTCGAGCAGGCGCATCCCCGGTCGCAGGCCCAGCTTGCCCGCGACGAGTGCGTACTTGTGCTCCTGCGCCTCCTCGAGCGTCGACTGCGGCGTCGGGAAGCACGCGCACGTGTACGTCATGGACGGCCCCAGGACGTGGCCGTAGAACGCGTTCGAGACGTCGTAGTGGTGGCTGATCGCGTCGGCGTCGCGCCGGCGCGAGTGACGCAGGCCTTCGGTGAGCCGACGCAGCCGCGACAGGTGCTCCTCGGGCGGGGGATCGGGCGGTCGCAGGACCCCCAGCCCCAGGCCCCGGGCGATCCGCGCGGCCTCCGCTGCGCTCGGTCGGCGCAGCCGCAGCCCGTCCGCGGCGGCCTTGAGCAGGGGGTACGGGTCACCTTCCGGCACCCCGTCGACCTGGAGGTCGCCCGCGACGTACGCCCGACCCAGACCCAGCCCGCCCGGGGCCGTCGCGACGTAGCGCAGGCCGCGCTCGTTCGCGAGGTGGACGTGGAACGCGGCATCGGCGGGCCCGGCGCTCGACCCGTCGTACGCGGTGAACCCGAACGGGAGCGGGCCGTCGGCCAGCTGGTCGAGGACGTCGGCCACTGCGATCTGCGTCATGCTCCCTGTACCGCCTTCTCGTAGAGCGTGGGCGTGCGCCCCGCGGGGTCGTAGCGGTCCTTGACCGCCGCGTAGTCGAGGCCGCCGTAGAGGGTGTCGAACGTCTCGCGGCCGTACGTCGAGGTCGAGTAGAGCGACTTGTGGCCGTGGCGGACGGCGACGGCCATCTCGATCTGGCGGTTCACGTCGCCGTCGTGCGCGCCCTCGGCGATCGGCACGCCGCCCCAGAACCCGACGTTGACGTACACCCGGTGAGGTTCGAGGGGGTACAGCGGCCAGGGTTCGGGCGACGCGAGGCGCAGCGGGCACAGCCACACCGGCGTCATGGGCACGTGGCTCGTGAACCACGCCATGAAGCTCTCGACCTGGTCGAGCGGCACCTCGACGTCCTGGACCACCCGCTCGCTGCGGGGCCGACGGCGGAGGTCGGCGAGCCGACCCGTGACGTCCAGGCGCTCGTCGAGACCCACGATCCGGCGATAGACGTCCGAACGTCGCCACCGCCGCGGCCACAGCCTGCGCACGAGCGGGTTCTGGACCCCGAACGCGCGCGAGCACCAGAACCAGTCGGTGTCCCATCGCCACAGGTAGTCCTGCGTGCGCAGGACGTCGAGCGGCTTCTCGCGCAGCGACAGGTAGTAGATCTCCTGGCCCGTGTAGTCGCTCGGGGCGGGCGCGAGCGCTCGTGCCTCGTCGCGCGACGCGAACCTGCCCAGGCACAGGTACAGCTCGCCCGGGTCGAACAGCACGCCGTCGCAGAAGTCGACCTGCTCGCCGTCCCACGACCCGTCCGCCGCGATCTTGCCGATCGCGGCCGCGACCTCGGCGACCGAACCGAAGCGCACGTTGCGGACCGCGACGAACGGCTCGGTCCGGTCCAGGCGCAGCCGCACTCGTGTCGCATATCCGAGCGTGCCGTACGAGTTGGGGAACGCGCGGAAGAGGTCGGCATGGGCGCCCGTGGGTGCAGCCGTGACGACCTCGCCCGCGGGCGTCAGGACGTCGAGCTCGAGGACCGCCTCGTGGGGCAGACCGTTGCGCAGCGAGCTCGACTCGATGCCCAGCCCCGCCAGCGCGCCACCGACCGTGATCGTGCGCAGCTGCGGGACGACCGTCGGCACGAGGCCGTGCGGGAGGGCGGCCGCGACCAGGTCCTCGTAGGTGCACATGCCCTGGACGTCCGCGGTGCCGGCCGCGGGGTCGATCGAGACGACACCCGTCAGGCCGGACGCGTCCAGGCCCGGCCCGTCCGACGGGCGTCTGGGACGGAAGAGGTTGGTGGTCCGCTTGGCCAGGCGCAACGGGTGGCCGGACTCGACGGCGGCGGCGGAGCGGACCAGCGTGGCCACGGCTTCGGCGTGCTGGTGCTCACCACGGACGGCAACGCTCGCGGGGGCTGACACCTCACCCACTGTAGGTCGGGCTGGCGCGGTCGCCACCGGTGAGCGGAATCACACCCTGGTACCGCGGTCCGAGGGGGCTGACCGGAACGAGAAGAGGCCCCTCGCGCGAACGCGAGGAGCCTCTCTCCGTGGGGTGAGTAACGGGACTTGAACCCGCGACCCCCTGGACCACAACCAGGTGCTCTACCAGCTGAGCTATACCCACCACGGCCTGCATGAGCTCCGAAGAACTCTTTAGCAGCCGTCGAAAAGTGTACCTGGTTTCTGAGGGGTCTCAGGACAGGGGTGCGGCGTCGGCCTCGGTCCCGGTCTCGGCGGCCGTCTCCGGCGTCCCGATCGACCTGGCGACCGAGGTCGCCGCGATGCGCTCGGCGATCGCCTTCGCGGTCTTGGAGTCGGTGCCGGGCTGCGGCAGGAACAGCGCCTCGCGGTAGTAGCGCAGCTCGTCGATGCTGTCGAGGATGTCGCCCAGCGCACGGTGGCCACCCGTCTTGGCGGGGGACGCGAAGTACACGCGTGGGTACCAGCGGCGCGCGAGCTCCTTGATCGAGGAGACGTCGACGATCCGGTAGTGCAGGTGGCCGACCAGCTCCGGCATGTCGCGCTCGAGGAACGTCTTGTCGGTGCCGACCGAGTTCCCCGCGAGCGGGGCCTTGCCCGGCTCGGGGACCCAGGTGCGGATGTACTCGAGCACGCGGGCCTGCGCGTCGGCCATGGTGGTGCCGCCCGGCAGCTCTTCGAGGAGCCCCGACGTGGTGTGCATCTCGCGGACGAAGTCGCCCATCTGCTCGAGCGCCTCGGCGGGAGGGGCGATGAGGACGTCGATCCCGTCGCCCAGGACGTTCAGCTCGGAGTCGGTGACGACGGCGGCGACCTCGATGAGCGCGTCGGCGCCCAGATCGAGACCGGTCATCTCGCAGTCGATCCACACGATGCGGTCATTGGTGTTCACAGGGCTCACGCCCACAGCCTAGGCCGTGGGTCGGGGCGGGCACGCCCGCGGCGCTCCGGTGACGCTTCCTGGAGGCTCGTGGCGGGCCGGCAGCGCGAAGGCCCTGACTCCTGTGACGAGGAGGTCAGGGCCTTCGGTGGTGGGTGCCCGGCCGGCGGGAGATCGCCGAACGGTCGGGCGCCGTCATGCGGTGCGACGCGGCAGGCGGGCCTGCCGGGTGCGCGCCGGGATGCGGGTCGTCGTCCGTCGCAGGCTGCTGCGGCGCAGCGTCTGCTCCTGGAGCTGTTCGCGCCGACCGAGGTCGGCGACGTCGTGCATGAGCTGGGGATGCATGGTGGTTCGTCTTTCGTGACGTCGGATTCGTGGACCTGGCCGGGTCCTCCACCGCCCGGTACTGACCGGACGGACGCCACCGCGGTGATAGGTGCAACACAACCATCTCCTCGCCGGGCGGTGCACGCCTTTTTCTCCTTAGGCTCTCGGGATGGGAGCAGACGGTGGGCCGAGTGACGCACGGGGCGACGTGAGCGCGGGGGAGGGGACGTCGTCGGGCACGGTGGGCGTGTGGCGCGCGCGGCTCGTCGCCGCGCTGCCCGGCCTGGTCCTGGTCATGATCGGCGTGCTGGGTTTCCTGGTCGTCTACGACTCCGTGCGCGAGCGCGACGACCTCTGGTTCACCGACGACGCCGTGCTGGCGTGGATGGTCGCGCACCGGACCGCCGCCGCGACGGCGGTCCTGACGGTCGTCACGAACATGTTCGGCCCCGTGGTCCTGCCGATCCTGGTCGGGGTGGGGTGCTTGTGGTGGGGGCTCGCGACCCGGCGCTGGTGGGAACCGGGCCTGCTGGCCGGGGCCATGATCACCTCGACGATCGTCTCGACGCTGCTCAAGGCGCTCGTGGCCAGGCCGCGGCCCGACGACGCCGCCATGGTCGTCCCGGGCGTCGAGCGCAGCTTCTCGTTCCCGTCGGGGCACACGATCGGTGCCGCGACGCTCGTGCTGGTCGGCGGCTACCTCGTGTGGCGGCAGTGGCAGGAGGGGCGGCAGCGCCGGCTCGTGCTCGTGGTCTGGGTCGCCGTGAGCGTGGTGGTGATCGCGGTCGTCGGGGGCAGCCGCTTGTACCTGGGCTACCACTTCGTGACCGACGTGCTCGCGGGGGCGAGCCTCGCGGTCGCGGTCCTCGGGGGCGTGGTGGTGATCGACAGGCTGCACGAGATCAAGCGCTTGTCGGCGGCGAACGGGCGTGACTGACCGGGTGCACGTTTGCAACCCTTATGGCCTGATTTTCGGAAATAGGCTACTCTGTGCGTATTCACAGCGGCGGGTTGTGGAGCTCGGCACGGCAAAGACCTACTACGGCAAGTGACAGGCCGGCCGGGAGGTTCTCACGACCCTCCCGGCCCGGTGCCTGCCACGAAGGTCGACCATGACAGTGAAGAGTCGCGCGATCTGCGCTCTCCTGCTTCTCCTGTTCTCGGCGCTCGCCGCGACTCTTGCGATCTACGACTCCCGCCAGCGGGCCATCCAGCTAGAGGGGAACTCGCTCTACTCCGCCGACGCAGTCCTGGTCGACGCGACCGCGGCACAGGCGCTCGCGGTATCGCCGGACGGTGACCTGAGAGTCTTCACTGAACTGACGTCCGGCGGCACCGTGCGTGCCGTCGCTGCAAGCTCATCAGCCCGACTGAACTTTCCTGTTCATGCTGGCCGAACCTTCCGGAGCGGAGAGCGAGGAGTGGCGCTCGTCGGATCCAGGGTCGTGGTCTCTGAGGGGGCGACCGGTGAGTTCGTCCGACTCGGAGAGCGATCCTATGAAGTCGTCGGCCGGCTCGGGCTGCGTGAGAACAGCCTGCTGGCCAATGACATCCTCGTGCTCGATCCGGATCTGTTCGACTCGGGCGAACCGCAGCCGCTCGTGCTGGACGGCCCAGATGCTGGTACGCGGTATGCAGGGCTGCACGGTGCGGCGTCGGTCGAGCACTTCTCGACAGCCACCAGCCGCCGGACGAACATCGACGTGGTCTCCCCGTTGATCCTCGTGCTCGGCGCGGTGCTCGTCGCGTTGGGCTGGGTGTTCGTAGGTGTCTTCCTGAGCTTTGCGACCCGTCGGCGGAACCTGGTCCTGCACCTTCTGGGTGCTCCTCGTTCGCTCACGCGGCTGAGGCTGCTGGCGGAGGTGACCGCGATCGGGATCGTGACCGCTGCTGTCGTCGCGGTGGTGTCGACGCTCCTGTCGAGAACTGCCGTCCCGCTCGACGTTCTCGGTGCGGGACTCCTGGCGCAGAGTGCCGTGGTTGCCGGTGTGTTCTTGCTCGGTACCGCACGCCAAAGGGGTGCGGGCGAGTGAGCGAGGTGCTGATCGACCTGCGAAGAAACGTCGTACCGATCTCGGTGAAGGTCGTCGTGCTGGCGCTGTTCTTCCTCATCGTCGCGACCGTCGCGAGCTTTGCGACGTCCGTCTCCTCGGCGATCAGCTCGGCGTTCTCCGAGGAGACGGAAGTCGACCTCTTCGGTGTGGTGGACACCTTGACCGACCCGGACGCCTTCTATGCCTTCCGCCAGTCAGCACGGTCGATCCAGCAGCTCGGTGCGTTCTACGACGGGCTCAACACGTCCGACGACCTGGCCTTGCTCTCCGCCTTTGACCAGCAGATCCCGGTGCAGGACTTCCGGGGTGGGGACGAGTTCGACCCAGGTTACGGGAACGAGCTTTCGCTCACGGACGAGTACGTCGATGCCGCCTCGGGGTCGGTGGTCGAGGACGTCCGAGCGATGCAGATGAACCGTCAGGCCCTGGAGTTCTACGACATCGAGGTAGCCAGCGGCACGTCCATCGACTGGGGCACCGTCGACTATCCGGGCGGAAAGGTGCCGGTGCTCCTCGGCAGTTCCTATGAGGGCGTCTACCAGGTCGGAGAGAGGTTGAGCGGTTCGCTCTACCTCCGCCCGATGGAGTTCGAGGTGGTCGGAATCCTCAGGCAGGGGTCTGCGATGTTCTACAAGGGAGAGATGAACACGTACCTGGACTCGGCCATGATCGTGCCGTACCCGGAGTCTCTCACCGAGATCGGTTCGCTGGACCAGGAGTTTCTCGGGATCCTCTCGTTCGCGATGATCAACGCTGACATCGCGTCTGACGGGGGCACGGGCTTCGACGGGGTCGCCGACGAGCTGAGGCAGATCTCGATGAGGACGGGGTTCGAGGACTACTCGCTCATCGGCGTTCCGACGTACCTCGTCCAGTTCGGTCTGATGAGACAGCTCATCGTGGACAACCGCGGGTTGCTCGTCGTCGTGCTGGCGTTGCTCGCCGGGGGTGTGGCCTGCGCGGGGACGTTCGTCTCGCTGCACCTGCGCGCTCGGCGGCGTCCTGCCGCCAGTGTGCTGTGGACGCTGGGGTGGAGCTTCCCACGTATCGTTCGCCTGCAGCGCAGGCTCTGGATGGTCGAGTACGTGGCAGTGGGGGCGCTGTTCGCCCTCGGGTTGCCCCTGCTTCCAGGGGTGGGCCCGGGAGCTCTCCTGGCGACTCTCGCGCTCATGGTCGTCTGGTTCGTCGTGGACGGGCTCGTCCAGCACCGCCTCCTCGTCGGAGCGGTCTTCGCAGTTCCAGGAGGTCGGTCATGATCAGGCTCGAGGGTATGACCAAGGTCTTGCGGGACAGGAACGGTGCGCAACGCGTCCTCTTCGACGGGCTCGACCTGGCGTTCCGTGACGACGTCCGGTCGGTGGCCGTGCTGGGCCGCTCGGGCTCGGGGAAGAGCACACTCCTCCGGATCCTCGCGGGACTCGATCTCCGGTATGACGGGACCTATGTCGCCGACGGCAGGCAGGTCAGCAGGCAGCCGAGCGCGGCGGCCCGATTCCGTCGCGAGAAGGTCGGGATCGTGACTCAGCACTACGATCTGCTCGAGGACCGGAACGTCCTGCGCAACGTCCTTCTCGGCGTGGAGGTGCGTGGCGTCCCGGGCCGCCGGGTCGACCGGAAGGCATCAGTGGCCCGTGCGCGCGAGTGTCTCGAATTGGTGGGCCTCGGCGGATTCGAGCGTTCACGAGTCAACACTCTCTCCGGGGGCGAGGCGCAACGGGTCGCCATCGCTCGGGCGATCGCGAAGGCCCCGGAGATCATCCTCGCCGACGAGCCGACCGGCGCCCTCGACGAGGGTACCGAGGAGGACATTCTCCAGCTCTTCGCCCGCCTGCAGCGCGACGGGCGGCACATGGTCGTCGCGACGCACAGCGAGACTGTCGCTCAACACTGCGATGTGCGGCTGCTGCTCACCGGGGGGCGTCTGGTCCCTGTCGAGTGACGTCACCGGACGTCGTCCGTAGCGGACCTGGGAGGAGTGCCCGGAGCGCGCTCCTCCTTATCCTAAAGAACTCTTGCGCAAGACTTCTTTAGAGTCGTAGGGTGGCCGCATGCCACAGAGCACCCCGCCCGACGACGTCGCGCACCCGCCCGCACAGTTCCCGGCCCCGGCGCAGCGCGACGAGGACATCACGACGTCCGACCCGGAGCGGATCCGGGCCCTGGCCCACCCGCTGCGCCTCGCGATCCTCGACCTGCTCGACGACGAGGGGCAGGCCACGGCCACGCGCTGCGCCGAGGTCACGGGCGAGTCGGTCGCGAGCTGCTCGTTCCACCTGCGCATGCTCGCCAAGTACGGGTTCGTCGAGCCCGCCGAGCGGGTGGGGCGCGAGAAGCCGTGGAAGCCCGTGGGCACCGGGCGCACGAGCCGCTACGACCCCGAGCAGCCCGAGTCGCTGCGGGCCGCGGGCGAGCTCGCGCGGATCGTGGTCGACCAGGAGGCGGACCGGGTCAGGCACTGGATCGACAGCGCGACCCGCCAGCCCCACGAGTGGCTCCTCGCCTCGGTCATGACCAAGAGCTCGTTCTGGGCGACGCCCGAGGAGCTGACCGAGCTCTCGCGCGAGCTGCAGGCGATCACCGACCGCTTCGCAGGACGCTGGACGCGTCCCGAGCTGCGCCCCGAGGGGTCGCGGCCCGCGCGGTTCTTCGGCGTCGTCAACGCGGACCCGTTCGACCCCGACGCGCCGGCGGACGCCGGGGGCCTTGCGTCCCGGGCCCTGGACGCGCCCGCCGACGGCCCGGTCACGGTCGAGCTGCCGACCGGCGGGGAGCCCCGCGCATGAGCGCGACCACCGACGAGGCGACCCTCGTCAAGCAGGCGCTGCGCACCCGGCCCTTCCGGTTCCTCACGGTCGCCTGGGGCTTCACCAACTTCGCGGACTCTGTCCTCGCGATCATCTTCGCGGTGTGGGTCAAGGACCTCACGGGCTCGAACGGCACCGCGGGTCTGGTCTTCGCGGCCCTGGGCCTCCCGGCGCTCGTCTCGCCGCTGCTCGGCCAGGTCGCCGACCGCGTCTCGCGCCGCCGCATGATGATCGTCGCCTACCTCGTCGGCGCGGTCTCGCTGCTCTCGTTGTTCGCCGTGCGCGGTCCCGGCCAGGTGTGGCTGATCTTCGTGGTCACGGTCCTGTACTCGGGGATCGGCTTCGCGACGGCCGCGGCCCAGTCGGGACTCATCCGCGACCTCCTGCCCGACGAGGCTCTGGGCGCCGCCAACGGCCGGCTCACGACGATCGACCAGACGTTCCGCCTGGTCATGCCCGTCATCGGCGCAGGGGTGTACGTCGCGGTCGGGCCCCTGCCGCTCGTGGTCTCGGCCGTGGTCGCGTTCGTGGTCGCGGCGTTCTTCGTGTCGCGGATCGTGCTCGTGGAGACCCCGCCGACGCCCCAGGACGAGCGTGAGCCGTTCCTCGCCGAGGTCACTGCGGGGTTCCGGCACCTGTTCCGCACCGCGCCGCTCGGCGTCCTGACGGTCGCGCTCGCGGTCGGGTTCGGCGCCGTGGGCGTGCTCAACGCGGTGAGCTTCGCGGTCATCGAGAGCGGCCTGGGGCTGGGGCCGGAGATGCTCGGACCCATCTCGAGCGTCCAGGGTGTCACGGCGATCGTCGCGGGGCTCACGGCCGCGCGCATGATCAAGCGGATCGGCTCGCAGCGTCTGGTCGCGCTCGCGCTCGGGATCGTGACGCTCGGCATCCTGCCGGCGCTGGGCACCAACCTCGTCGCGATCGTCGCCGGGATGGGAGCGATCGGCCTGGGGGTCACGTGGGCGATCGTCGGGTTCGTGACCGAGCGCCAGCTCAAGACGCCGCCCACGCTCCAGGGGCGCACCTCGGCCGCGACGAACATGCTGCTCAACGTGCCGCAGCTCGTCATGACCGTGGTCGCGGCGGCCGTCGTCGGGGCCGTCGACTACCGCCTCCTGGTCGGGCTGACCGCCGCAGGTCTCGCGGTCTCGATGCTGCTCTCGCTCAAGGGCTCGCGCGCGTCGGCGGCCGAGGAGGCGGCGCTGGACATCTGCGGCCCGTCGGGAGCATGACCCGGCCGCGCCACGTCCGACGTGTCGCGGCCGAGCCCAGCGCCCGCGGTCAGGCGGCCGCGAGCGCGTCCCGGACTGCGGCCTCGAAGCGCACGCGTGCCCGACGGCGCAGCGTCCGCCACGCGAGCACCGCGCCCACGAGCAGAGTCGCCACCGCGAGCGCCGACCACGGCACCGCCCACAGGTGCGCCTCGCCCGTGGCGGGGTCGAGGGCGTGGGAGGCTGCGTCGTCGGGCAGGGTCGTGGTCGCCGTCGTGGCGACCACGGGTGCGAGCGCGACCGACGCCGCCAGGCGCCCGAGCGGGGCGACCCCGGTCGCGGTGCCCGTGAGGGTGATCGCGTCGCCCGGCAGGAGCTCGGGCAGGTCGCCCAGCGGGACCGAGACGGCTCCGATGCCCACGGGGCCCGCGACCGTGGCTGCGAGCGGTCCCGTGAGGCGGACGTTGCCCGTGTTGGTCACGGTGAACGTGAGGTGCGCGTCGCCCGTCCCGGCCGGGTTCCACGACCCGGTGTAGTCGGCGTCGACGTCCGTGATGGTCGCCGACGGGGCGAGGTCGCCCGCTACCCGGACCAGGACGCGCGTGCCGAGGCGCCGGTCGACCGCGACGCCGCCCTCGCCGGCGTCCGTCACGAGCGAGGTCACGATCGCGGCCGTGTGGTCGCCCGGTGTGGCGTCGGCCGGGACCGTGAGGGTGAAGGGGACCGTCACGCGCTCACCGGGGGCGACCACGACCTGAGCGACGTCGGTCGAGATCCAGGACCCCAGGTCCTCGGACGGTGTGCCTGCCGGCAGGACGTCGAGCGCTCCCGTGGGCGAGGTGAAGGCGTCGGCGGCGTAGACCGCGAGGTCGAGCAGGACGTCGCCGTGGTTGGTCACGACGAGCTGGTCGGTGAGCGTCGCCCCGGGTTCCAGGGCGAAGTCGAAGGTCGGGGCCGAGGCCGGGGCCACGCCCCAGGTCACCGGCTGAGCGTCGGGCCGGTTCGTGGTCTCGTCGACGGCCGACCGTGCCGCGGCCGACGACGGAGCGGCGACGCCCTGCCGGAGGCCCGCTCCGGCCGGGGCTGCGGACAGCAGCGCTGCCACCGCCCCGACCAGGAGCGCCGTCGCGACGCGGGACCGGGTGGACCGGCTGCCACCGTGCACGTGGCGACGGGTCATGTCGGTCAGCCGATCGCGGTGAGGGTCAGCGTGGCCGTGTAGGTACCGGCGGCCGCGTCGACCGGGAGGCGCAGGTCGAGGTCGGCGCCGAGGACCGCGCTGCCCAGCTCGTGCCCCGCCGCTGCGGACCCGAGCAGGGCGGAGTCGGCCAGGCCGTTCCCGCTCACCAGGCCCGACGCGACCGGGGCGCCCGCGAGCGTCCCGCCGCCGGCCGTGACCAGGGCGGGCGTCCAGCCGAGGTGCTTGCCGGGGAGGGTGCGCGCCCCGGCGGTCGTGGTGAAGTCCCCGACCTGCGCCGAGACGGACCACGCGGGGGCGGTCGCTCGGGTGTCCGTCACCGTCACGGCGCCCAGGCGTCCGGCCGCGGAGAGGTGGTCGCCCGCGAGGCGTGCCGTGCCGAGGTCGACCACGCGCGTGCCGCCGTCGACCGTCCAGACGAACTCGCCCGGCTCGACGGGAGCGGCCGGGATGGTGACCGTCAGGTCGATCTGGCCGTCGCCGGGCTCGGCCCCCGGGACGACGACGTCGTAGAACGTCGTGGTGCCCGAGACCTCGTTCCCGACCGCGAGGAGCGGCGAGCCCGTGGGCGAGTCGCTCGCCGGGACGAACGTGAGGCCCTCAGGTCCCAGGTCGCCGGCCTCGGCGAGCTTCTCGGGCGTCGCCTCGGCACTCACCGAGAAGTTGCGGTTGTTGACGTAGGAGACGTAGGTCGCGTGCGCGGGGTCCGTGACGTCGAAGACCGCGATCCCGCCCACGCGCTCGAAGCCGATGAACGCGTAGGTGCGTCCGCCGACCTCACCCAGCGTGAGCCCCTCGGGCTCGGGGCCCTTGTCGTCGCTGCGCCCGTCGAACCCGGACTCGGTGTGGTTCGAGTTGAAGAAGTCGGGGTTGACCGAGGCGACCAGCTGCTCGAACGCGTCGCCCGAGTCGAAGACCTGTCGTCCGTCGGTCGACCAGATCGAGAACGACCGCGACCCGTAGGAGTACAGCTCCTCGTAGCACGAGCCGTCGGCGCGCAGGCCGCTCGCGGTGCTGATGTTGAGGCGGCCCAGGTTGGCGTCGGCCGTGAGCTCGGCGAGCGTCGCGGGGTTGCCCGGCGCGCCGACGAACGACGAGAACGCGTCGGCGCACAGGCCGGGCACGCCCTTCTTGCCGAGGTCCTTGACGCGCGCGACCTCGGACCAGCCCTTCCAGTCGCGCGAGTCGCCCTCGTTCGCGGTCACGAGGTAGGTCGCGCCGCCCGCCTGGTACGAGGCGATCGTGTCGGGCTGGTAGAGGCCCTTGACGGGCCAGGAGCGGATGTTGATCTTCCCGTCCTTGTCGGACGCGTCGAGGCCCTTGCCGGCTGCCAGGTGGTCCTGGGTCCCGAGCGGCAGCAGGTCGGTCACGGTCGCGCTCGCGACGTCGACGACCGCGAGCGCGTTCGCCTCCTGCACGCTCGCGTAGGCGACCGTGCCGGTCGCGTCCCACGCGATGTACTCGGGCTCGAGGTTCTCCGAGACGGGGCGCTCGGGGACGCCCGTGCCTGCGGCCTGCCGACCGCCGAAGACCCGGACGCCCGCGGGCAGCGTCTTGGTGCCGCCCGCCTCGAACGCGTGGAACGTCGCGGTGCGGACGTCGTTCTGGGCGGCGCTCGCGAGGCCCGCAGGCGCCGTGACGATCGAGATCGATCCCTCGGGGTCGACGCTGTAGTCGTCTGCCGGCTCACCCTCGTTGGCGACCGCGATGCGCGTGCCGTCGGGCGAGAACGTGACCATGTCGGGCAGCGCGCCCACGCGCACGGCGCCGAGGACCGCTGCTGCGGGCGCGGTGCCCGGGGTGGTCACGGGGGCGGCGGCGTCGAAGAAGACGACCCAGCCCTCGTCGGTCTTGGTGCTGGACTCGACCGCGGCGACGGCGAGACCGTCGGGACGGATCGCGACGGAGTTCACGACGGCGTCGGCCGCCACGACCGAGCCGTCCGCGGAGGGCGTGCCGCCGACCGCGAGCTCGAACAGGCGGGTCGGGGCCGTGGGGTCCTGGGCGTCGAGGACGTCGACCTTCCCGGACTGGGCGTTGACGACGAACAGGCGCTTCGAGGCCGCGTGGAACGCGACGATCTCCGCTGCGGACTCGTCGAGCTGGCCCGTGGAGTACGTGCCGAGCGGCGAGAGGGTGACGGCAGGGGGGACGGACGGGTCGGGGGCGGCGACGGCGGTGCCGACGACCCCGAACGTCCCGGCGGCGACGGCGACCGTGAGGCCGGCGGCCACGATCCCGGCCGCCTTCCCGTGCCGGCGGGACTGGTGAACCACGCGCATTCCGTGCTCCTCGTTCCGATGGCCCCGCAGGGTGCAGGGCAGACGCTCGGAACCTAGGCGCGGCGGGTGTCCGGTCGGTGAACGGTGCCCGACGCGGTGGGGGCCGACGGGTGACCAGTGGGGCGGACGGGACGAACCGGGCGCCGCGCCGCCTAGGGGATGACCCTGGGACACCTGCCCCCGGCCTGCACCGAGGGGTGGAGCCGGTCGGCAGGAGAGTCCGGCGAGCGGTGCAACCACGAGCCCGCAGGACCCGACCAGGACCCGACGCGGTGCCCCGGGACGCGTCCGTAGCGTCGGTGCCATGACCACGAACACCACGTCCCCGTCCATGTCCCGCCGCCCCCGCACGCTCCTCGTCGTCGCCCTCGGAGGCCTCGCGGCCCTCACGCTCAGCGCGTGCGGCTCGATCGCCGAGGGGCTCGAGGAACGCGACGCCGGCCACACCAAGACCTTCGCGTTCGAGACCGGCAAGGAGGGCAAGGACGAGAAGGTCGTCCCGACCTGGGTGCCCGACGACGCCGCGAAGGTCCGGGGGATCTTCCGCACCACGGGCGACGAGCGCCTGGTGACGTTCCAGGGGTCGCTCGACGGCCTGCCTGCCGACTGCACGGCCGTCTCGGCCGACGACCCGCTGGTCGCCAGGCCCGAGCGCGGCGACCTGGTGGCCGACGACTACCGCACCGACTCCACCCTGCTCGCGAGCTGGTGGCCGGAGGGCCAGGAGGCCAGGAGCACCGTGATATGCGGCAAGTGGTGGATCTCGGCGGAGGGCGAGGACGTCTACGCGTTCACGCCCGAGATGACGAGGGTCGAGATCGAGAAGCAGCCGACGCCCGCGGGCACGTAGGCGGCGCGCTCCGCAGACTCGCGGGCGCGCGCTGTCCGTGCACGCCGCGCCCGCGCACTAGTCTCGCCGGGTGGACTCGACGCGGCGCACGACCTGGCAGGAGCTCGCACCGCAGGTGCGCACGGACGTCGAGAAGATCCTGGGCGGGCCGGTGGTCTTCGCCGCGAGCCAGGTCCAGGGCTACTCGCCGGGCAGCGCCGACCGCGTGCGCACCGCGTCGGGGGCCCGTGCGTTCGTCAAAGCCGTGAGCCGTTCGCGCAACCCCGACGCGTACGACGTCCACCGCCGTGAGCTCGAGGTGCTGCGCCGCCTGCCCGACGCGGCCCCCGCGCCCCGGCTCCTGGGCGCGCACGAGAGCGAGGAGTGGGTCGCGCTCGTCGTCGAGGACATCGAGGGCCGCCACCCCGACCTGCCGCCCGAGCGCCGCGAGCTCATCGCGGTGCTCGGCGCACTCCTCGAGCTCCCCGTGGTCCGGGACGCGTCCGGCGTCTCACCGTTCGCCGACGCGCGGACCGAGCTCGCCCCCACGTTCGAGGGCTGGTCCCGGCTGCGCGCCGACGGTCACCTGGTGGGTCTTCCTGCCTGGGCGGTCGAGCACCTCGACGAGCTCGAGGCGCTCGCGGCGACGGCCGCGCAGGCCGCGCACGGAGACCGCCTCGTCCACCTCGACCTCCGCTTCGACAACGTGCTGGTCGACCAGTCCTCGCGCGTGTGGGTCGTCGACTGGCCGTGGGCCGCCACGGGTGCGCGCTGGATCGACGCCCTGACCCTGCTGCTCGACGCGCGCGTCAACGACAGCACGGTCGACGTCGACGCGATCGCGTCGTCGCACCCGCTCTTCCGCGGGGCCACGCGCGAGCACGTCGACGCCTTCCTCGCGGGGCTCGCGGGCTACTTCTTCGACGCCGCCCGGCACCCCGCACCGCAGAACATGCCGACCCTGCGCGCGTTCCAGCGACGTCAGGGGTTCGTCGCGATCGACTGGTTGGCACGGCGCCGGGCCTGAGGCGGGGGACGACGACCTCAGTCGTCGAACCCGCGCGCCCTCAGGGCCTCACCCAGGGCGTCGGCCTGGCGCATCGCGCCCACGACGAGCGGCACGGCGAACGCCCTGACGTCGCGCTCGTGCCCGCGCGCCCGCTGCGCGTCGCGGACCCGTCCCGCGAGGTCCGCGATCACGGGCACGCTGCGCAGCGCGAGGGCGAGCACGAGCGCGATGCGCTCGACGTCCACGCCCACGCGCCCCAGGGGTGCGAGCCCGCGCTCGATCGCCCCGAGCAGGTCGGCGACCCGCGTGGTGCACGTGACGAGTCCCGCGAGCGCCACGAGGACCACGAGCCGCGTGCTGAGCACGGCTGCGGAGGTGAGGTCCATGAGCCACCACTGGAGCGCGAAGAGCACGGGCACGAACACGCGCAGGGGGCGCACCTGCCCCCATGCGGCGCGACCGCCGACGCCTGCGAGAGCGTAGAGGCCTGCGACCACGAGTGCCGCGAGCGCGACGCCCAGGGGGGAGCGGACCAGCAGCAGGGCGAGCGAGCAGAGCATGAGCGCGGCGAGCTTGGGTCCGGCGGGCGCGCGGTGCAGCAGCGAGCGCCCGAAGACGTAGGCCCCGGCCGCTGCGCTCGTCCCGCTCACGGCCGCTCGTCCAGGAGCCGGCGGTAGTACGCGATCGCCGGGGCGGGTTCGTCGTCGGCCACGACCTGGCCCTCGTCGACCACGAGGACGCGGTCGTAGCCCGCCATGAGGTCGAGGTCGTGCGAGACGAGCACGACCTGCTGCGGGAGCTCGGCCAGCAGCGCCGCGACGCGGCGCGTGTTGCGCAGGTCGAGCAGGGTCGTGGGTTCGTCGGCGACGACGAGTCGCGGGGCGGTCACGAGCACCGACGTGAGCGCGAGGAGCTGCTTCTGCCCGCCCGAGAGCAGGTGCGCGGGGTGGTCGGCGTGCCCGTCGAGGCCGTGGCGCGCGAGCCAGTCGGCGACGAGCCGGTCGCGCGCGGCACGGTCGTGCTCGCTGCGGCGCAGCGAGTAGGCGACGTCCTCGGCAACGGTCGGCATGACGATCTGGGCGTCGGGGTCGGAGAACACGAAGCCCACGCGCCGGCGGACCTGGGCACCTGAGCGGCGGGTGTCCAGGCCGTCGACGCGGACGGTCCCGCGCGTGGGCAGGACGAGCCCGTCGAGCAGCCGGGCCAGGGTGCTCTTGCCCGAGCCGTTGGCCCCCACGATCCCGATGCGCCGCTCGCGCAGCTCCGCGGTGATCCCGCGCAGGACGTGGCGCTCGCCCAGGCGCACGTGCACGTCCTCGAGCCCGACGACGCAGCCCACCTCGGGCGGCTCGGTCGCATGGCGCGGTGCTTCTGTCGCAGCCGCTCTCCGCACGTTCGTCCCTCTCACCGGACCACCTCGAACAGCCCGGCCACGCCCAGGCCCCCGCCCACCGCTGCGGCCGCGAGCCCGAGCGAACCCGCCGGAGCGCCCGAGCGCACGAGGCGGCTGAACAACCGCACGACGGAGACGGACCCGCTCGCCCCCCACGGGTGACCCAGCGCCAGGGCGCCGCCGTCCGCGCACAGGCGAGCGTCGTCGTCGGGCAGGGAGAACGCTCCCGTGAACGCCAGGACCTGCGCCGCGAAGGCCTCGACGAGCTCGAGCGCCGCGAGGTCGCCCGTGGTGCGGTCCGTGCAGTCCAGCAGCTCGCGCACCGCCGGGACCGGGCCCCACCCGGGCAGGCGCGGGTCACAGCCGCGCGTCAGGCCGCCCACGAGCCGCAGGCCCGGCAGGCCCAGCCGTGCCCGGACCCGCTCGGGGACGACCGCGACCACAGCGGCCCCGTCGCTGACCGGGCTCGCGTTGCCCGCTGTCCCGTCGCCGCCCGGCGTGAAGGCGGACGGGAGGCGCGCGAGCAGCGCGGGGTCGAGCCTGCGGGCGCGCTCGTCACGGGCGAGGCCATCCACCGGGACGACCTCCGCGTCGAAGCGGCCCGCCGCGTGCGCCGCGAGGGCGCGGGCGTGCGAACGGGCGGCGTAGGCATCCTGGCGCTCGCGGCCGATGCCGCGTGCGTGGGCCAGGGCGTCTGCCGCGGCCCCCATGTCGGGGTCGCCGAGCTCGGAGGGTGTGAAGGGGGCGCGGTCGTAGGGGACCGGCTGGGCCCCCGATCCGCGGGGCGGGCGGTGGGCGCGCAGCGGGGCGGTCGAGGCGCTCTCCACACCACCGGCCAGCACCAGGTCGCCGTCGCCGGCGCGGACACCCTGGGCCGCGAGCAGGACCGCGGCCAGCCCGCTGCCGCACTGCCGGTCGATCGTGAGGCCGGGCACGCGCTCGGACAGCGGGCCGGCCGGGTCGCGCAGGGCGGCGGCGAGGTCGGTCGCCGACAGGTCTGCGTGCCCGTGCCCCGCCGTGCCGATCCAGGTACGCCGCGCGGCGACGATCACGGGGGAGTCGGGGGAGGCGCTCACCGCAGCGCCTCGTACGCGGGGCCGCCGGACAGGAGAGCCTCGCTGATCGCGCCGCGCGCCGCCTTGCCCGACGGCGTTCGCGGCAGCTCGCGCACGCCGTACCACCGGCGCGGGCGCTGGGCGGCCGAGAGCGAGGCGCGGGCGACCCGTTCGAGGTGGGCGCGCAGGCCTGGGCGGTCGGCGCACTGCACCACGGCCGTCACGACCGCGCCCAGGCGCCGGTGCGGGGTGCCGACGACCACGACGTCCTCGACGCCCGGGATCGCGCGCAGGACGACCTCGACGTCCTCGGGGACCACGGTCGCGCCGCCCGTGAGGATCGCGCCGTCGCCGCGCCCGCGCAGGACCAGGGCAGCATCCGCGTCCCCGGGGGCGGGCAGCTCCGCGAGGTCGCCCACGGTCGACCACTCGCCCTCGCGGCGGAACGGGCCGGTCGCGCGGGCGAGGTACCCCTGCGCGACCCAGGGTGACCGCACCCAGACCTCGCCCAGCGTCGCACCGGGCAGCTCGCGCACCTCGACCTCGACGCCCGGGAACGGGTGCAGACCCGTGCCGTCGGTGTCGATCGCCACGAACGACAGCTCGACGGCCCCGTAGTAGGTCACGACGGCGACCCCGGCGCGCGCCGCGCGCTCGCGCACGTCCGTGGGCAGCGAGGCACCGCCGACCACGGCGGTCCGCAGACGGCTCGGGGCCCCCGCCTCGATCGCGTCGAGGATCGGTTCGAGCGCCGAAGGGACGAGGTGCACGACGTCGGAGGTCGCCAGGGCTGTCGTGATCGCAGCGTCCCCCGTGGCGAGCTGGACGCACGCCCCGGTCGCGAGCGCGTGCACGGCCGCGAAGCAGTAGAGCGAGGACGCGAGCGGGCCGGGCACCAGCACGGTGTCCTCGGGCTTGGTGCCCGTGAGGCGGGCCGCCGCCTCGAACGACCCGACCCACGAGCCGCGCGTGCGGACCACGGCGCGCGGGCGACCCGTGCTGCCCGACGAGAAGCCGGCCCACGCGAGATCCGCAGCCGAGGGCTCGAGGGGAGCGACGTCGTCGGACAGGCTGCTCGTGACCGGGCCGCTGAGCGGGGCGAGCGCGTCCGTGGCGCTGCCGCGCGGGAGCGGGACCTCGACGAAGCCCGCCGGGGCGATGGTCCGCAGGACCTCGGCGCGCTGGGCCCGCGACCACGAGTGGTCGCAGACCAGGGGAGTGGCTCCCGCGAGGTCGACCGCGAGGAGGGCCGTGAGGAGGTCGACCGGGTCGGGCAGCGAGATCGCGACGACGTCGCCCACGACCGTCCCGGTCGCCCGCAGGAACTCCCCGCCCGCCACGACGTCCGCGGCGAGGGCTCGGTAGGTGCGGGAGCGTTCCGGTGAGCGCAGCGCGCAGCGACCCCCTGCGGAGCTGCGGGCGTGCGCGATGACGGTGCGGGCGACGGGCATGAGGGGATCGTAGGTCGATCAGGCCGCGGGGCTCGCGGCGGACCGCTGCTCGGTGGAGCGTCCGGGGCTCTGGGGGCGGCGCAGCGGCGAGGCCGCAGGGTAGGCGCGGACCACGCCGACCGTGACCGAGGCCGCGATCACGGCCTTGAGGAGGTCGCCCGGGAGGTACATGAGCGACCCGGTCGCGACGGTCTGGAGCGGGAAGCCCGTGACGAGCGCCTGGAGCGGGATGCCCAGGGCGTACATGACGAGCATGCCGCCCACGACGCTCGCGACCAGGACCCGCCAGAACGTCAGGGTGCGGAAGCGCTCGACGATCAGGCCGACGACCGCAGCGCCCGCCACGAACCCGATCAGGTAGCCGACCGACGGGCCCACGAAGACCGCGGGGCCGCCGCGGCCGCCCGACAGGAGCGGGAGGCCCGCCGCGACCAGGGCCAGGAACGTGAGCATCGCGAGCGCGCCGCGCCATGCGCCGAGGAGGGCGCCGGCGAGCATGACGCCCAGGGTCTGGAGCGTGATCGGGACCGCGTTGCCGAACAGGGCCAGCGAGCCGGGCATGCCGAGGACCGCGGTCAGTGCGGCAAAGGTCGCGATGCGGGCTGCGTCGGCGGCGGTGATGCGCCAGCGGGAGGTCGCGGAGGTCTCGGAGCCCGCACTGCGGGGTACCGGCTCGTGCGACACCGGTGCGTCGGGGTGCTCGCTCGCGGGGACGTCAGCGGGCAGTTCTGCGGGCAGGTCGGTGCGCACTGCGCGGGCCACGGGGTCTCCTCGGGAAGGGCGTGAGGTGCCGGGTGGCACGTGTCCACTCTTGTCGCGGACAGGGGGCCGGTGCGTCGGCGCCACGAATCAGGGAGAGCAGCGTGCGTTGGCGGAAGTCGACAACCGGTTGGAGGAAACCTCCAACCAGATCCCTTCGTGGGGGTCCCGGCTTGAGGAATCGTCCCGGCGCGGGTCTAGGGGCGGAGGTGGCGACGCCCCGCGACCTGCTGGTCGAACAGCGCGACCGCCGCACCGACCCGCGCGCGCAGGTAGCGCTCCTCGGTCACGGCCCAACGGGGCGAGCGGTCGTCCTGCCCGACGAGCCACGGGATGCACGCCACGGTGAGCTTGTCGTGACAGGCATCCGCGACGCGCCCACGGTCTCCCCAGGGTGTCCTGGTGCTGCGCGCCGTGTCGCCTGCCAGGTTCCACGCGTTCAGAGCCGCCGCGGCATCGAGGGCTCGTCGGCGAGCCAGCCACTCGAGGACAGGAGTCAGGTCCATCCGCGTCGCCTCGTCGTGAGCCACGTCCCAGCCCTCGACGGCCGCCGCGGCGAAGCAGGCCTCGGGGCTCGTCCACGTGATGACCCTGCCGCTGCGCGTCGCGACGACGTCGCCGCCGTCGGCACCCTCACCCCACCACAGGGTCGTGGACCTGTCGTTGCGCACCACCTCGAGAACGTAGCCGGACAGAGGGCCGGCTGATGCTGTGCTCATACCGGCATCCTGCCCCCTCGACGGGGCAGGATGCGCTCGTCGATGTGCATGGTCGTCCGGACGCACCCCGTTCCCGGTAGGGACGGCCCCGGGGTGGGGTGTGTCGTTCGCGCAGTCACCACAATTGTTGCGACGACGCGAACAACGCACCCCACCCCCGGGGAGCCGGACGCGGTGCGACGACCCGCCCTACTTCTTCTCGTGCAGCAGCCCGAACTCGCTGAGCAGCTCTCCGATCTCGGTCGCGTCGATCCTGCGCAGCAGGCGGTTGCGCAGGATGCCGGGGCCGGGGATGTGCAGCTCCTCGCCGTCGCGCAGGCGTGTGGTCGCGGCGAGCAGCTTGCGCACGTCGTAGGTCGAGTTGAAGACCTCGGGCACGCCCCGCTCGATCCCGAGGAGCTGGTAGGCCGCCTCCATGCCGGTGCGCACCGAGTACTCGGTCGTGAAGATCGTGTCGCGCGTGGTCTCGGCGAACTGGCCGATGAACGCGAAGTTCACGGCCCCCTCGGGGACGACGTCGGGGCGGTCGCCTGCCCGGCGGGGCAGGAAGAACGAGGTCACGTACGGCATCATGACGGGCACCGTCATCGCACCCGTCGCCGCGAGCTCGGGGATCTCCTCGACGGGAACGCCCAGGTGGTAGAGCCACTCCTGCGTGATCTCCTCGCCCGTGCACTCCTGCATGGGCTTCTTGACGAAGTCCCCGGGGGTGTCGACGAACAGCGAGTAGACCCAGGCCACGATCTGGTCCTCGGGCTGCTGCTTGAAGTGCGGCTGCCGGTTGACCGTCCAGCTCATGAGCCAGGCCGAGTCGCGCACGGTCACGATCCCACCCGTCACGACGCCGCCGCTGAACGGGTCGCGCTTGGCGATCTTCTGGATGTACTCCGGGATGCGGGCGTCGAGCGTGGTGACGGTGGCCGACTCCCACTTGCTCTCGGGGATGTTGGTGCAGAACACCTCGGGGCGCCCGAACGACGGGTCGCGCCGGGCGATGTTCTTCCACAGGTCCCAGGCCGGGGCCGGGCCCTCGTCGAGCTTCGCGGCGGTGTGGTGGTCACCGTCGTCGGAGTTCTCGGTGAGCGAGCCGATCGTGGTGAGCACCAGGTCGTCCTCGCCCAGGTCGACGCCGCCCTCCTCGCCGTCCTTGATCCAGTGGATCCGCGTCGCGAGCTTGCGCTCGGGCGTGATGTCGAAGTCGATGTCCGTGACCTCGGTCTGGAAGTGGAACGTCACGCCCTGGTCGATGAGCCAGCGGGTGAGCGGCAGCACGAGCGACTCGTACTGGTTGTACTTGGTGAACTTCAGGGCGCTGAAGTCGGGCAGGCCGCCGACGTGGTGCACGAACCGGTGCAGGTACAGCTTCATCTCCAGGGCGCTGTGCCATTCCTCGAACGCGAACATGGTGCGCCAGTAGAGCCAGAAGTTGCTCGCGAGGAAGTCCTTGCCCAGGACCTCGTTGATCCGCTTGCCCTCCATCTCCTCGCGGGTCGCGAGGAAGAGCTTGACGAGGTCCTTCTGGGCCTTGTCGTTGAGGGTGAAGAGGCCGTCGGTGTGCGCGTCCTGCCCCTGCTTCTCGGTCACGCGCTGCAGGGAGAAGTTCGGGTCGTCCTTGTTGAGCCAGTAGAACTCGTCGAGGACCGACGCCCCGTCGATCTCGATCGACGGCACCGACCGGAAGAGGTCCCACAGACATTCCATGTGGTCCTCCATCTCGCGTCCGCCGCGCACGACGAATCCCTTCTTGGGCTCCCGGATGCCGTCGAGGGCGCCGCCCGGCAGCTTGAGGCGTTCGAGGATCGTGATCCGGCTCCCGGGAACCTGCCCGTCACGGATCATGAAGGCTGCCCCGGACAGGGACGCGAGGCCGGCGCCGACGAACCAGGCCGACTTCCTCTCCGCTCCCTCGGGCTTGCGCGGTCGCGCGAACGCCTCGTAGTTGCCGCTGCTGTAGAACATGTGCCATTCCCTTCATCGACGGATCTTCTGAAGTGGGTGCAGCACGGGCCGCGGCGGGATCTCCGCCCTCGGCCCGGACGTCAGGGGGTGGGGGCGGGGGCGACGGTCGCGAGGAACCCGCGGACGATCTGGCGCACCTGCGCGTCGAGCTCGACCGAGGCGTCTCGGCTCGCGTGCGCGCCGGTCGAGGCCTGGGCGAGCAGCAGGTGGAGCACCGCGAAGACGCTGCGGGCCGCCCGGGAGGCGTCCTGCCCGACGGCGTCGGGCACCTCCACCGCTGGGCCGGGACCGGTGCCCGGCGCACCGGGGGCGGGGCTCGCTGCCGCGACCAGCCGCTCGGCGATCCGCGCCTCGAGGCCTTCGACGAGGGCCAGTCCCTCGATCCGGTACTTCTCCTCGGGGGAGCCGAACAACAGCTCGCGCTGGTAGGCCGCCGCGTTCTGCGCGTGCTTCGAGCTCTCGACGAGGATCGGTGCGACGAGCGCGACCACGGCGTCGGCCGGATCGTCGATCCCGGCCGACGCTCTCTCGCCGGCCGCGACAGCCTCGCGGAGGTGCTCGTTGTAGACCATGAGCAGCAGCTCGCCCTTGGATGCCGCGTACCGGAACAGGGTCCCGACGGCGACGTCGGCACGCTTGGAGATCTCCTGGGTCACGACGTGCTGGAAGTCGCGCTGGTCGAACAGCGTCGAGGCCGCCTCGAAGATGCGCTTCTCCTTCTCGCGCATCGCACGCTGGCGGCGCCCGGTCGGGGGAGTCGTGCGGAGCTCGTTCGCTGCTGCCGTGGCGATCACGACACCACCTCCTGGTGAGTGTGCTCATTTTTGAGCGTACTCCGCGAGGAGGGGCGTGCAACCGGGGAACGAGCCGTCACCGTACGCATCAGGACGGGGCAATCTCCTGACAGTCAGCGGCTCGACCGGTGTCCGGGGACAGGTGTGTTGTTGGGGGGGGGCCCCCCCCCAAGGTGGGGGGGGGGGGGGAACACCACCCCCACAACGGGGGGGGGGTTATAAAAAAAAAAATCCACCCCCACCAGAAAAGGGC
>NZ_JBHXCQ010000003.1:664-66340 GCF_042726295.1 Oerskovia sp. NPDC060338 | reverse complement strand
CCCACCCTGGGGGGCCCGCCGGGCGCGGGGTGCTGGTTGGTTTCCCCCCCCCCAACCCCTTTTGGGGGGCCCGCCCCCAACAACACACCCCGCTCTCAGGGTGAGCCGGACGGGCGCGCCCGACGTGGGCGTCGCGCCACCCGTCGTGCCAGGAGGGTCAGACCTCGCCGGGCATCGCCTTGCGGATCACGAGCCGCGTCCACCCACCGAGGTAGATGCGGTCGCCGTCGGCGACCTCGCGGCGCTGGCCGGCGGGGATCGGGTCGATCGGCAGCTCGCCGCCCGCTGGGCTCAGGTACGTCCCGTTGGAGGACTGGAGGTCCTCGACCCACCAGCGCTGCCCGTCGGTGTTGAGCTGGCAGTGCCGACGCGAGACGCCCGAGTCGGCGCCGCAGTCGATCTGCGGGTGGATGTTGCGCGACGCCGACGGACGTCCCACGAGCACGCTGCGCTCGCGCAGCACCACGAGCCCCGGCAGCCCGGCCGAGGGCAACGGGTCCTCGGCCTTCTGCGCCTGGTACCAGTCGGGATCGATCCACACCTCGACGACCCACTGGTCCTCGCCCGGCACGGGCGGGGTGGGCAGGTGCGTCCCGGAGCCCGACGGCGTCGCGCCCGTCCGCGCGGACGTCGCCTCGCCCTCGGCCGGGTCGGCAGGAGCACCGGGAGCGACGAGCGGACCCGTCCCCGGGGCACCGGCGGCGACCGCAGCAGTCGACGGGCCACCCGCCCCGGGATCGACCCCGGGCGGCGTGAGGGCCGCCGGAGCCGACAGGGGGTCGGGCGACGGCGCGGCCGCGGGCGACCCCGCAGGGGGAGCGATCGGGTCCAGGTCGAGCGAGGACGCCGGGGGAGCGAGCGGCGCAGGGGTCGCGGTCGACGGCGCCCCGGCGGGCTCGGGCAGCGAGCCCGTCGTGAAGTCGTAGCCGCAGTTCTCGCAGAACAGCGCACCGGCAGCGGCCGGGAACGAGCAGTGCGGGCACGTGATGGGCTCGCCGCCACCGGCGGTGCCCTCACCGGCGACGGGCGCGCCTGCCCCCGCGGAGCCGGAGGACACCGCCCCCGACGCGCTGCTCGACGCGGCCCCCATGGGCTCGCCGCACACGTCGCAGTAGTCGGTCGACTCGGACGCGTGCCCGTTGGGGCAGATCGCGCTCATCGCTTGACCCGCGTGGTCTTGGTCGAGGCGGTGTCGAGGGCCATCTCGTCGAGCTTGTCGGTGTTGCGCTTGAGGCGCACCGTGCCCTGCTCCTCACTCTCGATCTCGACGACCTTGCGCAGGCGCGAGGTCGCCTCGTCGTTGCCCGTCTCGGCCGCGAGCTGGACCGCGCGGCCGAGCTTGACCGTGGCCGTCGCCTCGTCGCCCGCCGCCTTGGCCGCGAGTCCCTCCTGGATCGCTGACGCGAGCTCGGCCTGGCCCGTGTAGTGCGCGACCTCGGGGTTGATGCGCGTGGTGAGCGCGCCGTCGTCGGACCACTTGGCCTTGACCAGACCCGACGAGACCACCTCGCCGTTCACGGCGAGCTGCACCCGCGCGGCGAGCTGCTCGGAGCCCACGGGCTTCGAGGCCACGCGCACGGCCACGTGGTAGTCGCGCGACTCGTCGCCCCACGACCCCGTGGGGTAGGAGCCCGTGAGCGGGTTGACCACGGCGCGGCGCGTCGTGAGGTCCTCGACCGTCGGGGCGACCTGGCGGACGAACAGCACCTGGGCGCCCTGCGGGGCCCACACGCGCAGGTCCGCGGAGGCCACGCCACGCGACATGGACTTCTGGATGAGCGAGGAGAAGTCGGCCGCGATCTCGCTCGGGTCGGCGATCAGGTCGACCGTCCCGAGCAGGGCCGTCGAGATCTCGCGCAGCTCGTCGACCTGCCAGCGGGACCCGACGCCGCGCGCGTCGCACTGGAACTTCCCGGTCACGTTGCGCACGACCTGCGACAGGTTCTCGCGCGGCTCGGACTCGTTCTTGCCGTCCGTCAGCAGGATCGCGTGGCGCTGGGCGGCCTGGGGGACGGTGTCGAAGAGCTGGGCAGCGAGCTGGAGCCACGTGCTCATCGCGGTGCCGCCCGACGGGCTCATCATCGCGATGGCCCGCTTGGCCTCCTCACGCGCCGCAGGCTCCATCTGGACCATCGCGACGCGCGCGTTCGGGTAGGGGAACGCGCGCTGCGCGACGTGGCTGCCGCCGACGATCGCGAACCAGGTCCCGTCGAGGATCTGGTCGACCGCGACCTGCGCCGCGTACTTGGCGGACTCCATGTTGCGCCCCGACATCGAGCCGGACGTGTCGACCATGATGATCTCGGCGACGCCGCCCCCGGAGGTCGCGGCACCGGCCTGACCTGCCCCTCGGGCGGTCACCGTCACGATGGCGTGCACATCCGTGGCGCCCTCGGACAGGAACTCGTTCTGGAAGACCTCGGCGGAGAACTCGGCCATGGGTTCTGGGCTCCTTCGTGGATCAGAGGGCGCGCGTCGCGGGCTCGTCGCCCGTGACAGCGTCTGTGTGCAGGTTATCGGAGGTGGTCGAGGCGGGGAGCGCCTCGAACCGGGCGAGGGTCGCCGTGATGTTGTCGCGGCCGCCCTGGGCGTTGGCCCAGCGCACGAGCTCGGTGGCCAGCGCCCGGGGCTCGCGCCCCGTCGAGGCCTCGGTCGAGCGCACGAGGTCCGCGAGGTCGTCGGCCGCCGAGCAGTAGTTCCACAGGCCGTCCGAGCAGACCAGCAGCCAGCCCGACGAGTCCGGGACCGTCGGGGCGCACCGCGCGGCCGGGTCGGTCGAGTCGGGGCCGAGCCAGCGCGTGATCGCGTGCGCCTGGGGCGAGTTCTCGGCCACGTGGCGCGGGGTGCCCATGGCCATGAGCTCGTGGGCCCACGAGTCGTCGACGCTGAGCTGGCGGGCCGTGCCGGTGTCGGGGATCCAGTAGGCGCGCGAGTCGCCGACCCACCCCGCGACGATCAGGGGGCCGTCCACGACGGCCGCGACGAACGTGCACGACGGCGGCTCGGCCCGCTCGGCCTTGTCGCCCACCGCGACCAGCACGGCGTCGTTCGCGGTCGTGGAGGCCGCGACCATGAGGGCCTGCCAGGCCTGGATGCGCTCGGTGACGTCCCCCGTGACGGGGGTGGCGCCGTCGGGCCCGCCCGACGCGAGCACGTCCCGGGCCGCACGCGCGGCCGCGAGGCTCGCGACGTCCGAGTCCGGCGCGGCCGAGACCCCGTCGCACACCACGAGCGCCGCGAAGCGCCCGGCCGTGGCCGGGTCGCCCGACGCTGCGAGCGCCATGGCGTCCTCGTTGCGCGCGTGGCGGATGCCGCGGTCGCACACGCCCGCGACCCACGGCGCGGGTCGCTCGGCCCAGTGGTCGCGCTCGACCTGGGCCTTCTCGCCGCACTGCTCGCAGTAGCCGTCGTCCGCGACGGTCCCGCCGCAGCTCGTGCAGGGGCGGTGCGTGGCGACGGGAGGGGGCGGGGGCACGGGGTCGGACGCCGGGTCGACCGGGGGATCGGTCGGCTTGAGGTCGGCAGGAGGCTCGGGCAGCGCGGGCACGGGAGGGCGCGCCAGGACGGGCGGCCCGCCCGCGGCGCCCGCCGCCGGCCCGACGTCGGAGCCGCAGTTCTCGCAGAACCTCGCCCCGGGAGCGGGGACCTCGCCGCACGTGGCGCAGGGCGCGAGCACGCCGGTGTCCTCCGCGCTCACGTCGTGGTCCAGCGACGCACGGCGTTGGCCTGGTCCACGAGGTCGATGCGCGCGATCTTGTCGTCGGTCAGCGTCGCCATCTCGCGGTAGGCCCCCTCGAGGGCGTCGCGGAGCGGCGGCTCCTTGGGCTCGACACCGCCGATGCGCACGGTGCCGACCTGCTTCGTCGACGCGGTCGTGACCTCCGCGAGCGCCGAGCTCAGCACGTCGATCGAGAGCGAGACCCGCTCCCGCTGGGGGATCGCGACCGACTCGACGCTCGCGAGCGCCTCGGCCAGGGCCGGGAGGCCACGGCCGGACCCTGCGAGCAGGCGCGCACGGCGCATGCGCGCGTCGGTGTACGAGCTCCGGGTCGGGGTGACCAGGTCCAGGGCGTGCAGCGCGCCGTCGAGGTCACCGCGGGCCTGGCGGATCCGGGCGAGCCCGAACACCGCCGGGGCCGTGTAGTTGGCGTCCGAGCGGGCACAGATCACGTAGAGGGACTCGGCGATGTCCGGCTCGCCGCTGACCTCGCACGAGACGGCGAGCGCGAGCTTGGGCGCGAGCTCGCCGGGCACCTGGCCGTAGACCGCGTTGAACGAGGCGCGCGCCGCGGCGGCCTCGCCGCGTGCGAGCTCGGCGAGCCCGCCCATCCACGCGGCCCGCCACTCCCACGGGTCGTCGGCGAGGATCGAGGCGATGGTCTTCTCGACCTCGGTGAAGCGGCGGTGCTCGATCGCGGCCCGGGCGTAGGCGAGGCGGACCTCGACCGTGCCCTCGGGGGCCGCGGCGAGCGCGGCCATGCGCGCCGCGGGGTCGGCGATGTTGACGCCCGCGAGCCAGCTGGCCATGGGGTCGGACTCGTCGACCTTGAGCGCGGGCAGCGCGTCCCAGGTCAGCGGGGCGTCGGCGTCGTCGGACACCGGGGCCTCGAAGAGCATCGACGCGGCCGAGTGCAGCGCCCCGCTGCCCGGGCCCCGGTCGGTCGCGACGACCTCGCGCAGGACGCCGATGAGCTGGGCGCGCATCTCGTCGATCGTCGCGAAGCGGTCGGACGGGTCGAGCGCGCACGCCTTGGCGAGCAGCCGGTAGAACGAGTCGTACTTCTGGAAGACGGGCGTCTCGGCGACGGGCGGCAGCGAGGAGACGTACGTCGTCTGGTTGCCGCGGAAGTCGAGCACGAGCGTGGCGAGGGTGCGCCCGATCGTGTAGATGTCGGACGCGACCGAGGTGCCGACCTCGGCGACCTCGGGGGCCTGGTAGCCCACGGTCCCGAAGATCGCCGACGTCATGTCGTCGAGGCGCCGCACACCACCCAGGTCGATGAGCTTGACGCCGTCGCCCTGCTGGATCATGTTGTCGGGCTTGAAGTCGCAGAAGATCAGGCCCAGGTCGTGCAGGTAGGCGAACGCCGGCAGGATCTCGAGCACGAACGCGAGCGCCTGGTCCACGGGCAGCGGGGCGACCACGCCGCCGTTCTCGTCGCGGCGGTCCTTGAGGATCTCCTTGAGCGACTTGCCGCCCACGTACTCCATGACGGTGTAGCCCGCGCCGTCGTGCATGACGAAGTTGTAGATCTCGACGATGAGCGGGTGCTCGACCTCGGCCAGGAACTGGCGCTCGGAGATCGCGGCCGCGAACGCGTCGGGGTCTCCCGAGTTGAGCAGGCCCTTGAGGACGACCCAGCGGCCCGAGACGTTCTGGTCGCGCGCCAGGTAGATCCAGCCGAGCCCGCCGTGCGCGAGGCAGCCCACGACCTCGTACTGCCCGCCGACCACGTCGCCGGGCGAGAGCTGCGGGTCGAACGAGAACGCGGTGCGGCACTGGGGGCAGAATCCCGAGGTGCGGCCCGGGACGCCGTCGCGCGAGCGGCCCACCTTGGCGCCGCACGTGGGGCAGAAGCGCTTGGACTCGGCGAGCTCGGGCACGGCCATGATGGCCTGGAGCGGGTCGCGGACGGGGGCGCTGGGGACGGTCGTGAGGCCCGCGCCCAGGCGGTGCCCGCGCAGACGCGTCGAGGACGTGCCGACACGGCGCGTGGACTTGGTGCCCGTGACGGCCGAGCGGGCCGAGCCCAGCGCGGCGCTCGCGAGCTGGGTCGAGCTGGTCCGGCCCGTGCGCGTGGACACTGCCTCGCCCTCGGGTCCGGGACCGGCGGCGTAGTTCGGTGCGGCCTGGGCGATCCCCGTGCCGAGCATGGCCGACGGCGACGCTGCCGTGCCGGGCGACGTCGTCGTGCCCGTGGCACCCCCCGTGGAGGGCACGGGCGACGCGGACGATCCGCCCGGCGAGCCGCAGACGTTGCAGTAGCCGTCCTCGATGAAGCCGTCGCAGCCCGGCTGGGCGCACGGCTCCTGCGTGGTCGATGTGGTCATCAGGACGATCCTTCCTGGCCCGGGACGGGCGACGATCCAGGGGCGGGAGACGAGAGGTGAGCAGGCAGGTCGCGGGTCAGGAACTGGTACTGCTCGACGAGGAAGCGCAGGAGGACGACGTCGCACGGCACGGCCTCGCCCGCCGCGCGGGCCTCGGCGAGTCCCGACCGGACCGTGGGGGACGCGCTGCGACCGTTCGAGTCGGCCCGCACGCGGTACGCGTCGAGCCGGTAGCGGAGCTCGGCGCGCTCGCGCAGCGGCGCGGTGTAGGAGGCCTCGACCGTGTCGAACGCGCGCGCCACGGTCGCGAGGCGTGTGAGGAAGCCGTCGAGCCCGGCGCGGTCCGCGGGGACCTCGCCCAGCCGCGAGACGTCGGGCACCGCGAGGCGCGGGGGAGCCGCGATCTCGCGCCGGCACCGGGCCGCGAGCTCGCGCAGCGAGGGCTCGCGCGCCTCGAGGGCCGCATAGCGCTCGACCGCCTGCTTGCGGTCGCGGGCGAGCTCGCGGCGCTCGGAGGCGCCCACGATGAGGTCCCGCTCGGTGCGCGCGACCTCGGCCTCGAGCTCGGTGAGGGGGCCCGTGACGTCGGCGCCGTTCGACGCCTTGTCGCGCAGCCTCGTCCACCGCTCGCGCAGCTTCTCGACGCGTCCGCGAGCCGTGGTGTCGGATCCCGCGAGCTCGTCGCAGCGCGCCAGCTCGGCGCGCAGCCCGCGGAAGCGCGCGACCTCGTCGGCCGCGTTCGGGTCGAACGACAGACGGGTGCGCAGCGCGGAGACGATCGCGTCGCACAGCCGCGTGGCCTCCACGAGCGAGACGAGCGACGAGCCGTCGGGCGAGCTGAGCCGGCCCCAGACGAGCTGGGAGATCTTCTCGCGGCCCACCGCGTCGGCGCGCCCCGAGTCCCACACGACGCCCATCTCGTCGGCGCGCGTGCGGGCCGCCTGCCAGAGGGTCATGGCCAGCAGCATGTCGGCCGTGTACGTCTCGGGGGACGCCGCGGACTGGGCGGCCGCGTCGAGGCGGTCGAGCTCGGTCCGCCGGGCGCGCAGCCACTCCTCGAGCCGGGAGAGGTACTCGTAGAGCTCGGCCGCGGGGATCGCCTCGCCGAGACGTCCGGGCGCGCTCGGAGCCTGCTGGGTCCGGGGGGCGACGGGCGGCCCGGCAGCAGGCGAGGCGGACGAGGCAGAGGTCACGGCGTGCGGCCGTAGACGGCGACGGGCGGCGCGGGGGCCGGGCCGAGCACGCCGAGCCACTCGTCGTACAGCGACGTCCACGTGCCGTCGGTGCGCATCTGCTCCAGGACGCCGTTGACGAACTTGACCATGTCGACGTTCTGGGCCGGGATGCCCAGGCCGTAGGGCTCGTCCGAGATCGCCTGACCCACGACCTTGGCGTACGGGTCCTGGGCCGCGAAGCCCGCGAGGATCGTGTCGTCGCCCGTGATCGCGTCGACCTTGCCCTGCTGGAACAGCGCGAGGCAGCCCGTGTGCGTGGTCGCGGGGACCGCGGTGATGTCGGGGTACTCCTGGAGGCGCTCGAGCGTCGTGGTGCCGTCCGGTGCGCACACGCGCTGGCCCGCGAGGTCTGCGATGCCCTGCGCCTCGGAGTCGCGCGTCACGAGGACCTTCTGGCCCGCGTGGTAGTACTCCGAGGAGAACGCGATGGTCTCCCAGCGCTCGCAGTTGATCGTGAAGGCACGGGCGACCACGTCGACCTCGCCGTTCTCGAGCACCTCGAGGCGCTGGCCCGAGGTGATCACGCGGAACTGCAGCCGGTCCGGGTCGCCGAAGATCGCGTTCGACACCTGGTGCAGCACGTCGATGTCGAAGCCCTCGATCTGCCCGCTGAGCGGGTTGCGGGCCCCGAGCTGGAGCGTGTCGGCCGAGACGCCGACGATCAGCGAGCCGCGGTCGCGGATCGCGGCCATGGTGCTGCCCGCGGGCAGAGCTCCCGGTCCGGGCAGCGGCCCGTCGGGGGCGTAGGACGCGACGGGGTTCTCGCACGTCGCCGCAGCGGCGACCGAGGACCCGGCCGCGCCGCCCGACGTCTCCACGACCGAGGCGACGGGCGCTCCCGCGGAGGGGGTGGCGTCGGGCGTGGCGCAGCCGGCCAGGACCAGGGCGCCCGAGAGCCCCAGCGCCACCAGGGCGCCCAGGCGCCCGCTCTTGCGGAAGGTCGAGGTGATCACCGGTACTCCTCCAGTCGGACGTTCAGGCCGCGCCAGGCGAGGACCGCCGCGGCGAGACCCGCTGCCAGCAGGAGCCAGCCCGCGAGGGCCGAGCGGTTGCCGGCCGAGGCGAGGTCGGCCTGCGTGGCCTTGATGTTCTCGGCGATGTCGGACGTGACCGTCTGCGAGAACGCGGCGAACGCGGCGTTCGGACCGCCCTCGTCCGAGCTCGTCGCGAGCGCGACCGCCCCGTCCCAGTCTCCCGCGTCGTCGAGGGCGCGGATGGCCTGGTGCTGGGTGATCCACTCGCCCAGGTACCCGGCGGACGTGCCGTCGAGGTTCCCGTCGGCCCCCGCCTGGTCGAGTCGCTGCGTCGCGTCGGCCGTCAGCTCGACGAACGACTCCTCGTACGTCTGGCCCGAGCCGCGCTTGATGAGCGTGAAGCTCTCCATGGCCTTGGCGTCGTTGGCCTCGGAGTACGCGGTCGAGGCCGCGAGCGTCGCGGCGTACGGGCCGTCGCGGACCGCGGCGGCCGCGCTGTTGGTCTGGCTCAGCAGGACGGCCCCGCCTACGCCCACCACGAGGATCACGACGCTCGCGACCAGCAGGCCCACGTTGAGGACGCGGTGCGTGCGCTTGGCGAGCCAGACCTGCGTCACGATCAGCAGCGCGAGGCACAGCAGTCCAGCCGCGAGGATCCACATCGCGTTGCGCACCATCGACAGGTCGGACGCGACGCGCTCGGCGTTGTCGTCGACGAGCGTCGTGAGCGTCGGCAGGATCTCGTCGCGCAGCAGCGTCGAGGCCTGGTCGAGGTAGGCCGAGCCCACCGGGAAGCCCTGCCGGTTGTTCGCTCGCGCCTGCTCGATCAGCCCCGTGTAGACCGTGACCTGCGAGGCGACCACACCCAGCTCGGTCGCGTCGGCGCTGTTGGCGCCCGCGAGCTCGGCGAGACGGATCGAGGCGTTCGCGATCGCGTCGTCGTAGCGCTCGCGCTGGTCCGCGGGCTCGAGGCCGCCGACCAGGAACGCGTTGGTCGCGGCCGCGTCGGCCACGACCAGGTTGTTGCGCACGTCCTGGATGCCCACGAGCTGGCTCGTGTCCGAGCGCGCGTCCTCGAGCGCGATCCCCTGGACGCGCGCGGCCTGGAAGCCGAGCACACCGAAGACGATCGAGGCGAGCACGCACACCGCGAGCGCGATCCGCAGCTTGCCCGGGGTGCGGCGCAGCGCGCTGCGGACCCCGGCCCGGCGTTCCGCACGCTCCTGGGCCTGCGTCGTGGGCGCCGTTCCGGCCTGCCCGCCCGGCTGACCGGGGTGGGCGGGCTGGACGGCCCGACCGGGCGCGGGGGCGGACCCGGGCGGCGGCGTCAGGGTCTGGCTCATGCAGGCTCCTCCTGAGGGGAGACGGTCGCGTCGGTGGGCTGGTCGTCGTCGGGCTGGTGGTCCTCGACGGGTTCGGCGAGGTCGAGGTCGTCGTCCGCCGAGCTGGGTTCGTCGAGCACGTCCGCAGGCGCGGCGTCCTCGGTGGGTGTCGCCTGCAGGATGCTCTCGGGCGCCTCGCCCGCGGGGAGCAGGTCCTCGGGCAGGAGGCGGCGCAGCTCGTCGAGCGTGGGCTCGGGCGTGTCCTTGAGGCGCCACGCGTGGCGGGCGATGGCCCCGTCCAGGACGTTGCGCGCGTGGCGTCCGTTGCCGAACCCCTCGGTGCGCGGGACGAGCGAGACCATCTCCTCGAACCGGTCGAGGGTCGTGGGCAGCGGCTCGAAGTCGGCCGAGGTGGCCATGCGCTCGAAGATCCCGCGCAGCTCGGCGTCCGAGTAGTCGTCGAACGTGATGGTCGTCGAGAAGCGCGACTCGAGGCCGGGGTTGGTCGCGATGAAGGAGGCCATGGGGCCGGGGTACCCGGCGACGATCACCACGAGGTCGTCGCGGTGGTCCTCCATGTCCTTGACGAGCGTGTTGATCGCCTCGGCGCCGTACTGGTCCTCCGCGAGGCCGTAGGCCTCGTCGATGAACAGGACGCCGCCGATCGCGGTCGCCACGACCTCCGAGGTCTTGACGGCCGTCTGGCCCAGGTAGCCCGCGACGAGCTCGGAACGGTCGACCTCGACCAGGTGCCCCGTGCTCAGCAGCCCGAGCGCGCGGTAGATCCCGGCGACCAGGCGGGCGACGGTCGTCTTGCCCGTCCCGGGGTTGCCGAGGAACACGAGGTGGCGCGTGAGCGTGGGCCGGGTCAGGCCTGCGGCCGTGCGGAGCTGCTCGATGCGCAGGAGCTCGGTCTGCTGACGGATCTCGTGCTTGACCCGGTCGAGCCCGATCAGGGCGTCGAGCTCGGCCAGGAGCTCCTCGAGCGACCGGGGCGGCTCGGCCTGGGTCTCCTCCTCGGCGGGGGCGTCGCCCGTGGTCGCGCTCTGCGGGCCGCCGGCGGCCGGTGTGCCCGACGGCGTCGCGTGCGTCGGGGGGGCCGCGTCGCCCGGGGTGCGCGCACCCAGGGCGTCGAGGATCGCGTCGACCGTGGGGACGACGTCCTGAGCAGGGGGCCGCAGCCCGCCCGCGCCGACGAGGGACCCCAGGTCGAACGGGTTCGTGCCGCTCGGGAGGGTCGGGTCGAACGAGGGCGCGGGGAAGCGGGTGGGAGTGCCGTGCGGGTGAGGCCCGGCTGCCGGAGGGCCCGCCGGCGCTTGCGGCACTGACGGCCCTGCCGGCTGCGGCGTGGTGCGGGGCTGGGCCGCGGCCCGCTGCACGGCCGTCGTGGACGCGGCGTTGGCCGACGCCGCGAGCCCGGGGGAGCCCAGGGCGCCGGCCGCGGCGATCACGCTCGCGAGCGCCTCGGAGTAGGCGGCCGCGTGCTCCGAGCCGGCCAGCACGAGCGTCGTGAGCTGGTCGGTCGGGGCCGAGCGCCACCGGCGACCGCGCTGGGCGGCCTCGAAGAACGCGGTGAAGTCGTCGGGGGCGCGGCCCACGGCCTTGAGCCACGCGGGCGCGGCGCCCGTGGACGACTCGGCCACCGCGGCGGCGAGACGCTCGCCCTCGCGCGTGACGTCGTCGGGCACGAGGCCCGCCTGGCGACCCACCGTGGTCAGCGCCGCGATGCTGCGGGCGAGCGCCCCCTGGCGCGCGGCGCTCATGGTCGTTCCAGCCCGCCCGGGGTACCCGGCGCCTGCGGCTGGGCCGAGCCGAGCCCGGCCTCGGGGGCCAGGGCGATCGAGGACGTCTGGAACTTCTCCGCGAGGAACTGCCCGTGCGCGACGAGCGCCACGGCGTCGGCGCGCGAGACCGCGTCCGAGATCTTGTCGAGCGTCACGCCCAGCAGGTCGAGCTGGTCGCACAGGATCATGAGCGACGTCTTGCCGCGGTTGATGACGCGCGTGTCCGCGAAGTCGCGCGGCAGGCGCAGGTAGCCGCCCACGGCCTCCGGCAGGTAGCTCGTCGCGGTCGCCACGACCGTGTGCGCCTGGGCCGTGCCGCCGCCCAGGCGGTCGAGGCGCGGCGCCATGTCGTCCACGGTCTTGGCGATGCGGTTCACGCGCGCGGTCACCGCGGGCGGGACCCTGCCCTCGATCTGCGCCTGGACGGCGTCGACCGAGGCGAGGATGTCCGCGCTCGTGGGCGCCGGAGGCAGCGCAGGGGTCTCCGGCGGACGCTTGCGCCCGCCGCCGAACAGGTTCTGGAACCAACCCATGGCGTCCGGATCAGACCTTTCCGAGGTCGAGCGCGCCCGTGGCGGCGCCGGTCTGGTCGCCCTGGGCCACGCGGTCCAGGTACTCGCGGGCCTTGGTGGTCTCGGTCTCCAGGACGCCGATGGTCTGCGCCATCGAGTCGAGCGCCTGGACCTTGAACGTCGAGATCGAGTCCATGGTCGCGTAGATGTTCTGGAACGCGGCCTGGAGCTGGGGGAGCCCGACGGTCGCGCTCGCAGCCTGCGACTGGATGGACGCCGACTGGTCCGCGAGCATCTTGGACGTCGAGGCGATCATGTTCGACGTGGTCGTGTTGAGCGCCGTGATCTGGTCCAGGACGAGCTTCTGGTTGGCGAGGGCCTGGGCCACGATGACGGCCGTGCGCAGCGCGGAGACGGTCGTGGTGGTCGCGCGGTCGACGCCCTTGATGAGCTCGACGTTGTTCTTGATGACGATGTCGATCGCGAGGTAGCCCTGGATGGACACCGCGAGCTGCGTCAGGAGGTCCTGGTGCTTCTGGCGGACGTAGAACAGGACGTCCTCGCGCAGGGCCTTGGCCTTCTCCGGGTCCGTCGCGTCGAGCTCGGCGGTCTTGGCGGACAGCTGCGCGTCGAGGCGCTCGGCCACGTAGATGTACTGGTTGAGCCGTGCCATGGTGTCCCACAGGTGCTGCTTCTCGAGGTTGAGAGCCGCGTTGTCCTTGCGGAGCTCGTCCTGGCCGTCGTAGAGCGCACGGATGATCGCGTTGAGGTGGCCCTGGGCCGACTCGTAGCGGCGGAAGTAGTCCGTCAGCTTGTCGCCGAACGGGATGAAGCCGAGGATCTTGCGGCCCATGCTCGCCTCGGACGGGTCGAGGTTCTCGACCGTGCGGCGCAGCTCGAGGAGCGTGCTGCCCACCTTGGAGCCCTCGGACAGCCCGCCCTCCTTGAGGGCGCGCACGGGAGTGGCCAGCAGGCGGTTCGAGGAGTCGGCAGCGGTGCGGATGTCCTGGTCGCCCATGGTGCGCACGTCGTTGGCCTTGGCGGCGAACTCGGGGGAGCGGGCGTCGGAGGCCATGAGCGCGTCCAGGTAGGACGTGACCTTCTGGTCCAGGCCGGGGATCGCTGCCTCGTCGACACGCGGGGCCATCGCTGGAGCCTGCGTGGTCGCGACGGGCTTCACGGGCTCGGGTGCCGAGAGCACCAGGTGCTCGGTCGCGGCGGGGGGCTGGAGCGGTGCTGCCTCGGTCATCGTGATCCTTCGCTCGATTCTGCCGGTCGGCTGCCGGGGCGCTGACCGGACGCCGATCCTGGAGCAGGGGTCAGCGCGAGACCCACCCCTGAAACCCGGCGAACCGGGCAAGCCGGTCCACCGACCGGTCCCGGGAGTATATCCGCGACGGGTGGCCGGTTCTTTACTCTTTCACGCCCTGAGGGGGGTGAGAACTCCCCATGGAAGGATTCTCGGCATGAGCGCTGACATCACGGTCCACGTCCGCGGCAGCAACCAGGCGAGGCGACCGCTCCTGCTGCTGCTCCACGGGTTCGGTTCGCACGAGCACGACCTGCCCGCGATCGCCGGGCACCTGCCGTCGGTGTGGGACTGGGCCTCGCTGCGAGCGCCGCTGGCCGCGGGCAACGGAGGGTTCTCGTGGTTCCCTCTCGGGGTGCCCGGGCGGCCCGACCCGCAGCCTGTGGCGGCCGCGACCGCTGCGGTGCTCGCCTGGCTCGACGTGAACGTCGAGCCGGGGACCGCGGTCGTGCCCGTGGGGTTCTCGCAGGGCGGGCTCATGGTGACCCAGCTCCTGCGGGCCGCGCCCGAGCGGTTCGCGGCGGGCGTCGTGCTCTCGGGCTTCGTGCTCGACGCGGAGCTGCCCGGCGATTCGGCGCTCGCGGCGCGCCGGCCGCCGGTGTTCTTCGGCCACGGCGATGCGGACCAGGTCATCGCGCCCGACGCGACCGCGCGGACGTCGACCTGGCTGCCGCGGTTCACCGACGTGACCGAGGTCGTCTACCCGGGGTTGCCGCACTCGATCAGCGCCGAGGAGCTCGCCGACGTGTCGGCGTTCCTGGAGAAGGTGCTGCCGGCTGCTCAGGCCCGGTAGGTTCGGGCGGCTCGAGGCCTGGTCGCGTTCGAGGAAACAGCTCGCCGGTTCTGTTGGCTTGGCCCGCCGGCCCGACGTCGGAGCGGGCGTCCCGGGTGTCTCGGCCGGATGCCCGGGCTGGGCCGCCAGGGGGCGGGTGGTGTTTTCGTGTAGCCACCACCATTGTGGTGGTTACACGAAAACACCACCCGGAGATCCCCGGCCAGCCTGCCGCCGCAGCTTCGTCGCCCGTCCTAGCGGACCGCGACGACAGGCCGGGCAGCCGCCCACAGCGGAGCCGTCAGCACCGCCGTCCCGACCGCGGAGATCGACTGGGCGGCCAGCAGCCCCACGAGCACCAGGAGCTGGACCTGGGCGGCCCGCCACGGTTCGGCCCCCGCGAGCAGGAGCCCGACGAACGCCCCGGGCAGGGTGACCAGCCCGGCCGCCCGGGTCTGGTCGATCGCGGGGACGAGCGCGCGGGCCGCGGCCTGGCGTCCGAGATCGGCGACCGACTCGCGCCGCGTGAAGCCCAGCGCCAGCATGGCCTCGACCTCACCCCACCGGTGAGCGACGTCGTCGCGCATCCGCAGGCCCGCGAGCGAGGCCGCCGTCATGGCGCCGCCGATGACCTGGGCCGTGAACGGCAGGATCTCCTGCCCGGTCGGGGCAAGTGCCCCCGCCGCGAGCACGACTCCCAGCACCACCGCCGGTCCGGTACCGATCGAGACCAGCAACCACGGCAGGGCGGCCCAGCCGCCACCGATCCGCCGCGCGGACGTGACGCCGGCGGCCACGAGCATGACGGCCAGGTAGGGGACGACCGCGGCCGGGTGCGCGAAGATCCATCCGATCACCAGCGCGACCAGCGCGAGCTGCGCGGCCGCGCGCAGGACCGCGACCAGGGCATCAGGGACGGTGCGACGCCCCGTCCAGGCCAGGACCCCGCACGCGAGGGCGACCAGGACGAGGACCGCGACGGCGAGCCGCAGGAGGTCGGCGAGAGGCATGGGGAGATCGTGTCAGAGACACGGCGAGGCGCCGTCGCGACGACGCGCGGTGGTGCCCCGAGCAGGACTCGAACCTGCAACCTACGGTTTTGCGGTTGCCCGCGCGCCGACAGCTGGCGGTGGCCTCGTGAACATCCACGAGCGCGCGGAGGCTGTGCAGCTGCGGTGGCGCGAGTACCCGGCCGAGCGGTACGCGCGCTGTCGGACAGGTTGGGACCTCGGCGAGGCCTTCGCAGGCGACGTCGAGACGTGGCACGCACTCGGACGCGATGTCGGCCCGCTGATCGCGTCCTACCGCGCGCGGCGCGCCGAGCTCGAACCTCGATGACGAGCGCTCGCCGGACGGCAGCGCTGAAGTGGGGTATGACCTCTGACAGCATGACGTGGGAGGCCGCGATCGACGCATGGCTCACAGCGCTGCGAGCGGCCGGCCGTCCCGAGACCACGATCCGCACCCAGCGGCAGCATGTGCAGCAGTGCGCCGCGCAGGGGGGGCTCCCGTCACCGTGGGTTGCGACGTCGGCGAGCCTGCTCGCGTACATGGGCGCCCGAGACTGGGTGCCCGAGACGCGCCACGGGCACCGCACGAGCCTGCGAGGCTTCTACGCCTGGGGCGTGAGGGCCGGCTATATCGAAAGTTCACCCGCGCACGAGCTGCCGTCCGTCCGCCGGACGCCGCCCCGGCCGCGCCCGCTGCCCGAGCGGCTCCTGACCGACGCGCTACGCCGGGCGGACGGGCGGACGCGGCTCATGGTGCGCCTTGCCGGTGAGCACGGGCTACGGCGTGGTGAGGTCGCCGCGGTGCACTCCCGTGACGTCATCGTGGACCTCGTCGGCTACTCGCTCGTCGTGCATGGCAAGGGCGGCCGCGAGCGGGTCGTGCCGCTCGCCGACGACGTCGCCCGCGCGATCCTCGGCGCACGCGGCCACGCGTTCCCAGGGCAAGTGGACGGGCACGTCTCGCCGTGGTGGGTCGGCAAGCTCGTAGGCCGGGTCCTGCCCGAGGGATGGACTACACACACGCTGCGGCATCGGTTCGCAACGAGGGCCTACGCGATCGACCACGACGTCTTCTCGGTCCAGGAGCTCCTCGGCCACGCGAGCGCCGAGACCACCCGCCGGTACGTGCAACTCCCGGATGATGCCAAGCGCCGGCTCGTGGCCGCGGTGGCCGCGTAGCGCTACGCTCCGGGCATGAGCACAGACGGCGACAGCAGTTTTGGACCCTGGATCGGTGGCCGGCAGTCTGAGACCACGCGCCCAATTGCGGGAACGGACCACGAGGCCAACGTCCGCCGGCTGCTCGCGATCGAGGAAGCCCGCGAGGAACGCCGGGTGCGCCGGAACAAGATCCTTGTCTGGGTCGTGGTCGCCGCGGTGATCGCCGGCATCGTCGCCGGCGTGGTGATCAAGAAGCGCATGGAGCAGGCCGCGCATGACAAGCGTGTGTGTGAGATGTACAGCTCGATGGTCGGTATCTCGGACGAGGACTGCTGACAGCGCGGAGGACCCCGGCCGGGTGGTCGGGGTCCTCCGCGTTGTGGCCGGCTACGTGGCGAACGGGTCGAGGATCACGACGCCGACGACGGCTGTGAGGATCAGTCCGAGGACCACGCGCATTGCCCACTTCTGCCAGTCCTCCAGTGCGACGATGCGCGCCTCCAGGTGACCGATGCGCACGTAGTCCGCGGCGCTCTTCGTGCTCGATGTGTTGACGGCGACCGTCAGCGTCTCCAGCTGCTTCTCGACGCCCTCCATGCCGCGTGCGAGCTCGCCGAGGGTGACCGCGGTGGTCTGGTCAGGACTCATCGCCGCCCGCCGGGGTGTTGGCCGCGGCGAGACTCGTGCCGAGGACCGCGGCGCCGGCGGCGAGCCACAGGGGCGCGGACTGGCCGTCGATCACGCCGTAGGCCACGAGAAGCGGCACGGCAGCGGTCGTGACGCCGTAGAGGTACCGGCGGGTGCGGGGCGTGGGCATCTTGAGCTTCATCGGGTGCCCGGGACCTTGGGCAGCGCGTCGAGCTGCGCCTGGGGGATGGTGGTCACGGTCGAGCCCTGCTTGGTGTAGACGTCGAACTCGAGGCCGTCGATGTACCGGCGCAGGCCGGTCGCGGGGTCCAGGACGTAGGTCGCGGGGGCCTTGTCGCCCTTGATGAGGTGTGCCACGTCGGGCTTCCTTTCGGTGGGGTGGGTGTCGTTGGCCGGGGTGTACTCCCAGTGCCAGGGCTCGTTGATCTTCACGCCGGCGTCGTTGTTCCAGCCGTGGATGTGGGCGACCTTGGCGAGGGCTCGGTAGTGCTCGCTCGTGAAGGACGTGAGGGCGAAGACGTCCACGGCCAGGCCGAGGCCGTGGTCCGAGGTGCCGGGGACGGCTGCGGCCGCGCCGCGCATGCGCACGTACCGGGTGCCGGCGTAGTGGCGCACGTCGCCGTAGGGGCCGGCCCCGCTCGCGCGGGGCTCGTACCGCTCGAGGAAGATTTTGCGCTGCACGGACAGGGGCCGGTAGGAGTCGGTCAGGTTCGCGCGGGCCCCGAGCGCGGCGCGCACCCGGCCCCAGGAGTCGGCGGCGTCCGCGCGCAGGGCTTGGGCGGGCAGGCCGGGGATGGTGACGCGCTCGGCGGCGGTCAGGTTGCCGTTGGTGCTCACAGGGGGAACCTCATGCTCGGGATCAGGACGTGGTTGCCGTAGCCGCCGGCGGTGGTGATGGTGCCTCCACCGACGAGGGGCACGAACTGGACCGCGCCGGAGGGGTCGATGCGGGCGATCGAGGCGCCGAGGGATCCGCCGACGCCGACGGTGCCAGCGGCGCCCTGGATGTTGGTAGGCCGGTATCCCGAGGGCAGGGTCGCGACGGTGTAGGTGCCCGCCGCGACCGTGGTCAGGCCTGAGCCGGTGCGCGCGAGGAGAGTCGCGGAGAGCTCGACGGCGCCGTCGATGAGGCGGAGTCCGAGGGCCGGCCATCCGGCCTGTGGCGCCCACCCGGCCGCGAGGGGCAGGGCGGTGAAGCCGGCCGGGGGCGCTTCGAGGGCGGTCAGGCGGGCCCGGTCGTCCTCGACGGCGTCGGAGGTCGAGGTCGCGAGGAGGTTGAGGAGGTCGGAGAACGTCGCCTCGGTGTCGGCCTCGACGTACTGGTGGATCCCGTTACTGTCCAGCGGCACGACGGGTCACCTCCTCGACGAACCAGATGGTCTTCTCGGCGTCGGCGATCGCGAAGAGCTTCGTCTGCTCCCACGCCTCGTCGCTCGTGGGCTGGCCGAGCACGTAGTCGTTGCGTGCTCGCGCGATGGCCTCGATCTCTTCGGGGCTCACTTGTCCTCCAGATGTGTGATGCGGTCGGCCAGGGTGCGCACGACGGCAAGGAGTGCCCACACCACGAGGTGGTCGCGGATGCCGTCCGGGCGTCCCTGGTCGTCGTAGTAGACGAGCTCGGACAGGCCGAGGGCGTCGAGCTGCTCGGCGATCGCACCGTGGTCGCGCACGCCCTCGGGGTCGATGTGGCGGTGGAAGCCCACGGGCTCGATCGCCAGGACGGCGGCGGGGTCGATGTCCCAGGGGCGGATGTCGTCCTTGTACCGCTCGGAGGACGTCGAGCGGCCGAACAGGAGCCCGTCGTCCATCCACACCGCGAACCGGTTCGAGCCCGCCTGGCGGGTGTAGGACCCGCCCGTGGGCCCCTCGGCGTGGCGGACGTTGTCCGGGCCGCCGTAGGCGTTCGCCTTCCCGCCGACCGAGGCCGCGACGTTTCCGATCGCGGTGTCACGGGCGTCGAATCCGGCGTCGATCTGGGACCGGCTGTACGTCTGATCGCGCGTCCAGACCTCGGTCTTGTTCGGCTTGTTCTGCGACAGGTAGTCGAGGTCGGCCTGCACGGTGCTCGTGCCGTCCGTGCCGGAGGGCACGGCGGATGCTCGCAGGCCATCGATCCGGTTAGCCGGCGGGCGCCAGGTCGTCTTGACGTCGGCGATGTAGTCGCGGGTCTTGTTGATCTCGTCGTACCCGGTGCGGCGGTCCGCGGTCCCGGGGACGACGTCCATACCGGCCGCTGCTGCGGCGTCGCCGTTAGCCATGGGTCTCCTCCTCCAGCCAGGACTCGCCCACGGGCGAGTCGAGCCACGACTGACCGGCAGGCAGGAACACCCATGCGGTCGTCGGTGTGTCGATCAGGTCGCGGGTGCGGACCTGCATGGTGTCCTCGTCCAGCGACCAGGACACGCGCGAGGCCATGCCGGTCTGGATCGGGGCGCCGGGCGCGGTGATCGTCGCGACCTGCCCGGGGGTCGCGGAGTAGTCCGAGACCGCCGAGGGGGCGTAGACGCGGCCACGGCCACGAGCTCGCGCGAGGAGCGCGGCCGCGGCACCGGGACCGGGGAACGGGCGCTCAAAGGTGACGGTGTAGGTGCGGCGCGGGCGGGGGAGCCCGGCGACGTCGTACCGGGTCTGCTCGGTCCCCGCACCGTCGCGCCACCGGTAGATGACGACCACGGCGTCGTACCAGAGGCCGGCGTCACGGTCGATCGTGTCCTCGAGGCGCGTGAGGTTCGTCGAGGTGGAGAACGCGAGGGCGCCCGGGGCGGGGGCCAGGGGCTGCGTGAGCTGCCACGCGCCGCCCTCGTCGCACCACAGTCGCAGGCCGGCCGCCTGCACGAGCGGGGTGAGGTAGTCCCACCCGGAGGTGCCCGGCGTCCACGCGGCCGCGTCCGCCTCGATCGCGGCATCCTGTGCCCCGGGGGCCAGGACCCCGCCCACACGCGAGAGCACGAGCAGGACAGCCTCGCGCACGGTTGGCGCGTCCGGGGCGATAGCGACCGTGGACACGAGCCCGTAGTCCTGCATCAGGGCCTCGTCGGACGCGAGCGTGAGGACGACCGTCCCGGCCAGTCGATCGACCGGGCGCGAGCGGACTCCCAGGTTCAGGCGCCGGCGCGTCGAGGGCCGCATCCCGGCGAGGTTGTAGGGGCGCGCGTACCGGGCCGTGACCGCGGCCACCGACCCGGCGCCCGCGGCCGTGGACGCGGCCACCGACCCGCCCACGTCCGCCGTCAGCGCAGACACCGGCCACGGCTCACCGAACACGCATCGCAGCGTCAGGCGCACCCGAGCGTCCACGCGCGGGTCGATCGCGTCCAGGACCTCCTGTGCAGGCAGCGGGATCTGCACCGTGCCCTGCACGTAGGGCGACCACGACTCGTCGAGCGTGACCTCCCCGCCCGTGGCCGAAACCCGGTGACCGGTGCCGAGGACCTCCAGCGCGTACAGGTGCCGAGAGATCGTCACGAGACCTCCCGGTAGGGCACGGTCACGAGCCACCGGTGACGGGTCTGGGAGTCCAGAACGACGTTCAGACGGCCCGTGACGACGTACCGCAAGCCGTCCAGCCGAGGACGGTCAGTCGCCGTCAGCGACACCACGCCTGCGGCCGTCGTGTGCAGCTCCTCGACGGCATCGCGCGAGGGGTCGTCCGCACACAGGAAGACGAGGTTCCCCGCCCGCAGGCCCGTAGGGCGCAGCGTCACGTCCGGGTCGGGGCGGTCCAGGATGTCGTGCACGATCGTGCGCGCCTCGCGGTCGTAGGACAGATCCATGACGCCGAGCGGGGCGACGGACACGCCACCTGCGGTGATCGTGGTGCCCATCAGACAGCCGCCATCCCGAACTTCCCGAGGACCGCAATCGTGACCGGGCGCAGACGACCGGCAGCCGCGTTCACCTCGCGCTGCATCTGCCCCTGGTCCGCGGTCCCGGTGATCGTCACGTACCCGCCCGAGATCGAGTCGATCTCCTCCTGGACCTCACGGGCAGAGCCCTCGTCCGTGACGTCGATGACCTTGCCGTCAGGCATGGCGCGGAAGGCTCGGGTCACGCCGTCGATGGTGACTTCCAGGTCCTTCTGGGCGCCCGTGCTGATAGCTGTAGTGCGGGCGTTGTCCAGGGCCTTCTCGGCGGCGTAGTTGTCGGCCTCGGCCTTCGCGGACGCGGCCTCAGTGGCGGCGTTCAGGGCGTCGGTGTTCGTGGCGTAGGACCCGGTCACCGAGTCCACGGCGCCGGCGAGCCCTCGCGTCTTGGCGTCCATGGCTTCCATGGCTGCGGCGGTCTCGTCGGTCACGGTGACGTGGTCCGTCATCTCCTGCGCGACGCGGGCGCGGAGGTCTGCCTGCTCCTGGAGGAGCGTCGTGTTCTTTCCCTCGACGATGTTGAGCGCGTCGATGTCGCCGGCCATGGCGCGCAGCACGACGCCGCGCTCGATCCCGAGGGCGTTCGCTGTGGTCGTCGCGTCGGCCATCTTCTGCGTGTCCTGCGCGAACGCCTCCACGGACGAGGTGATCGAGAGCTCGCGGCCGAGGTTCGCGCCGGACTCCACGATGTTGGAGAACGCGTCGGAGAACGTGGCCTCGAACTGGGCGGTCTTCTCCTGGGCGCCGGCGATGAGGGGTCCGGCGAACATCTGGACGACCGCGCCACCAGCTAGGCCGGCGGCGACGCCGACCGGGCCGCCGAGGGTGCCGACCGAAACCATGGTGTCGGTGAGGCCGTCGACGACGGTCTCCATGTCCTCGCCGTCGAACCCGTCCTTGAAGCCGCGGACGACCTCGGCGCCGGCCTCGGCCATGTTCGAGACGAGCTCGGCTTTGAGGTTCTCTTTGAAGATGTCCTGGGCGGTGATCTCGTTGCCCTCGAACGCGTCCTTCATGTCGCGGGCGGAGTCCTCGACGCCCTTCGCCGTGTCCTTGGCCTGGGTCTTGACGTTCTCCAGGGCCTTGGTCAGGTCACGGTCGAGGTCGCCGCCCTCGCGCGCGGTGGTCTTCGCGGCGTCCGCGACGTCGTCCAGGCCGCGGACAGCGTCCCGGGCGCCGGCCTTGCCCGCGTCCCCGACGTCCTCCAGGGCATCGGCCGCGTCCTTGGCTGGACGCTCGACCTTGTCCAGGGCGTCCTCGACGTCGCCGAGGCTGTCCGCGACGCGCCCGATTCCCTTCTCGGCGCCGCCGGTGTCGGCGTCGAGCTTGATCTCGATCGGCTTCCCCACGGGGGCTACTTCCCTTCGGTGGCTTGGTTGATGCGGTCGTAGATCGTGGTCACCCACAGGCCGACGATCCGCGGGATCGTCTGAGACAGGGCCGGGTGGACGACGTACCCGGTGCGGCGCGCGGGGCGCAGCTGCCGGGACGCGTGCCGGGTGACGGTCGTTCGCTTGGTGCCCTGCTGCCGGTAGTACTTCGTTCGGCCCTGCCTGCGGGCTGTGCCGAACTCCATGGGCTTGGCGAGGTCGGACCCGGTCGCGCCGCCGCGGTGCTTCTTGTTCGAAGCGCCCGCGACGAGCACGATCGGCAGGCCGGGCCGGACCCTGGTCCCGACGCCGAACGTCTGGCGCTGGAGGTCGTCCACGCCACCGCTCGAGCGGGCCGCGTCGATCTCGCTCTTCCAGATGGGCTGTAGCTGCGCCCGTTGCTCCTTGCGGAGCGCGGTCTTGAGGTCCTTGGGTAGGGCGGTGAAAGCCCGCCGCACGCGGCGCAGCTCCTCACGGCGCCCCACCCGAACGGTCACGGTGTGATCGGCTTGGGGTAGATGACCGTGCCGTCTGCAGCCTTGATCGTGGGCTGCCCCTGGACGACCAGTGCGCACGAGGCCGTGGCCACGCCGCGCCCGCCGCCGACCTGGGACACGAGCCCGACCCGGACCTCGGCCTCGATCGAGGGGCCGGCCTCTCCTCCCTGGGGGCGGATCACGATGTCGGTGACCTCGTCGTACCGGGACAGAAGCTGCGCGTTGAGCGACGTGGGTGCGGACAGGTCCTGCCCGAAGTCGAGGTTGATCACCCACTGCGGGGTCTCGGCGTCGCTCTGGTCGTTGCCGGAGATCGGCTGCCACGGCACGGTGGTGGACGTACCGACGCAGGCTGCGGACGTGATCGCGTCCGCGTACTCGTCGGTGCCCGCACCGAACAGCACGGCGGCCTTCTTGATGTTCATCAGGGAGTGCGTGACGGATGCCATGGGGGTGCCTTTCAGGCGAGAGGGAACGGCGCGGACACGGTGATGTCCGCGGACAAGAAACCGGCCTCGCCGATGGTCACGACGCCGGGTGCGGACACGGTCTCGACCGACCATTGGGACGGGGAGTCCAGGAGTGCGGTGATCGTGGCGGCAAGGAGGATGTCCAGTGCGGACTCGGCACCGGCCGGGGTCCCGACGCCGGCGATCACCCGGACCTTGAACCGGAACGCCGCGGTGTTCGGGGTCGACTCGTTCGTGGTGTCGATCCACGGGTCGGCCGGCTCGACGACGAGCGCCGGGGGCGTGAAGCGGTCGGGCAGGCCCGGGTGGACGGACGCGCCCTCGATATCGCCGAGCGCGGCCGCCAGGTTCAGGCGGGCCTCGCCGGGGGTCATGCGAGGCCTCGCAGGACGTACACGTCCAGGACGGGGTAGGCGGTCACGAACGGGTCCCGGGGGGCGAGCATCCCGGCCCCGCCCTCGATGTCCCCGTACACGACCTGGCCGTTGGGTGCGTTGCGGCGCATCCACAGCTTCGACCCGACCTCGAGCACGGTGCCGGTGATCGCAGCGACGTCGCCCTCATCGAGGGTCTCGGCGTCCACGGATGCGATGTACCGGTTGACGAGGGCGAGGGCCTGCACGTAGACCGACGCGGCGCGCGCGTCGTCCACGCCGGCCTTGCCGCCGACGTGCTCCAGGAGGGCGGTCCCGCCCCCGTCATCCGGTTCGAGCTTCATGGTCAGGCGGTGCGCTCGACGGGGACGATCCCGGCGGGGATCTCGTCGGCGAGGGACTCGTAGTAGTAGACCGAGAAGTCGCGGGACAGGTTGATGATGTTGTCGTCCTGCAGCCGGGCGATGCCCGAGGTGTAGGAGCGGATCGCGAGGTTGTTGATGAACGCAGCACCGGGGGCGGTCTGCTTGGGGTTGAGCTGCACGCGGACCCCGGCGAGGTTGCCCGAGATGCCGGGGGCGTTGATCTCGCCCACGACGTTGGTACCCGTGCCGTGGACGGTCAGGAGCGGGCGCCCGTCCGTGGCGGTCAGGCCGGCGAGCTCCTTGAACCCGGTCTTGTCCACGACGAGGGCCTGGAGGTCCAGGCCGTTGTCCTCGTAGATCTCGGCGGCGTCCACGATCGCGGACACCCAGTCGACGTAGTCCGCGCCCGTGGCCGGGACGGCGACCGTGTTTCCCGCGGTGATCTGGGCAGCGACGGCCTCGGCGTAGTGGGCGCGGAACGCGACGTTGCGGCGTCGGTTCGCGGCGAGGTCCAGTGCGCGCAGGTGGTGGTCGAGGATCGCGACCGAGCTGCGCTGGATCGCCTGGAGGGACAGGCGTGTGTAGCCACCGAAGGTCTTGACCGGGGCGGTGTCGGTGGTGACCTTGACGATCCCGAACCCGAGGTCGGCGCCCTGGGTCGCCTGCTCGGTGACCTGCGTGGTGTCCGCCTCCAGGACACCGAACTCCAGGTTCATGCCCTCGGCCGGCAGCGGGCCCGAGGAGAACAGGTTGCGCAGCGTGGCCTTCTCCTCCACGAGGCGGGTGAAGTCGCCGACCCACCCGTCCTTGCTCACCGACTCGGCGGTCGTGGTGCCAGCAGGGGACCACGCGCGCTCCTGCACGTCCTGGTACTCGCGCAGCGCGACCTCGTCGCCGGACGCGATCGCCTTGAGCAGGGCGCCAGCGGTGCGGTACTGCGACGGGGCGGGGGTCTGGTCGCGCTTCTCCAGGGTCGCGATGACCTTCTCGAAACGACGCTCGAGCTCTTCGTTGCTCTCGCGCAGGGTGTCGAACGCGGCGCGCTCGACGAACTCGGGGGCGGGGGCGGTCATGGGGTTCTCCTTGTCAGGGGTGGTCTGGGCGGAGCGGACCTCTTCGACGGTCGCGCCCTTGTAGGCGGGGAAGGGGACGAGCGAGACCTCGCGGACTCGGACGTTGGTGCGGATGATCGACAGGGAGTCGTCGTCCTCGTTGCGGACCTCGCGGTGCTCGACCGGCTCGAAGCCCACGGACATGGCCTTGATGACGCCGTCACGCAGGAGCGTGTAGACCTCGTCGCCGCGCGGGGTCGCGGACAGGACGCCGGTGATCTCCCACCCGGCGTCGGTGTCGCGGGCCTCGGTGATGCGCCCGACCGGCTCGTTGTGCCGGTACAGGACGATCGCGTCGTCGGAGTCCTGGACGGCGCCTCGCTCGAACTCCTCGGTGTACCCCTGCCAGCCGATGCGGGCCGGGGAGTTCCAGGGGACAGCGATGCCGGAGAACTCGCGCTTGCCGTCCTCGGTGGCGGCGCGCAGCTGGACCTCGCGGACCTCAAGCCGCGGGGGTGTCGTGACGGACATCGTCGATCCCTTCGATCGGTGCGAGCTTCTCGATCGCGCGGACCTCGCTATGGCGGAGCCAGCCGCCGAGGATGCCGAGGTTGTGCGACTCGTAGCGGGTCTTGGTGTCGGAGCGCAGGAGCGCCTCGACGTTGAAGCGCGCGGTCTGTCCGCGCGGCAGGACCGCGGACAGGGCCTCCTCGATCTCGCGCAGGTAGGCCATGAGCGAGAACCGGATATACGCGATCCAGTCCTGCTCGACGTTCGCGTAGGACTGCGAGGACCCCTCGATCGCGGCGAGCATGAGCGAGGCCGGCACGCCGAGGAGCCGGGCGACCTGGGTCACGTTGAACTGCTGGGACTCCAGCCACTGGGCGTCGGCGGGCTTGAGCATGATCGGGGAGTACGTCAGGCCGGCGCCGAGGATGCGCACGCCGCCGTCCGCGGTGTCGTTCCAGACCTGCTTGTACGCCTTGGCCTGCTCGCCGGTCAGGTGCTGCTCGGTGGACAGGACGCCGTTGGGCTGGGCCTGGCCGTCGCGGAACCACCCGGCGCCATAGTCGCGGACGTCGATCACGCCGCCGAGCTCGACCTGCGCGGCCTGGATCGGGCCGAGGCCGGCTACCCGGCCGGGCACGCGCAGCAGCTCCAGGTGCGAGATGTCGGCGCGGGGGATCAGGTTGCCCTCGTACCGGTACTCGCGGGTGCCGTCGCGCAGCTCGCCCACGGTGACCTTGTGCGGGTTCAGCGGCTTGAGGTCGATGACCTCGGCGCGCTGGGAGTGGTTCGTGTGCCGCCAGAACGCGTTCCCGGTCGTCGCGAGCGAGACGACAGTCTCCTCGATCCACGCCGAGCGGGACATGTCCAGGCACGGCTTGAGCGCGAGCGAGGGCACCGGGATGGTCTGGTCTCGGCGGTCCACGTCGATCGAGAGCTGCGAGGCCGAGACCGCGTGGATCTGGATGCCGCGGAAGACGGTGGAGATCCCGAGGGCCTGGTCTGCGGTGACCGGCGCCATGCCCCGGGCCGGGGGGCGGACCCCGTCGAGCGGCCCCGGGGTCTCGCCCTCGGCGCGCTTGAGCAGGACGTACATGTCCCGCGCCTTCTCGATGATCCGCATACCGAGGACTCAACCGGGGGTTGTTCCGATCTATCGAACGTCCCCGGTCGGGTCGGCGTGTCAGGAGCGGTTGCCGTGCATCTGTCGCAGGACGTGGCTGTCGCCCGGGTGGGCGCGCAGCTCGTGGTGGCGCCCCTCGCGCAGGGCCTCGCTGCGGGACTGTCCGGGCAGGCCGCGCCAGCCGCACCCGCAGATCGGGAGGTAGGAACCGCCGCCGACGTCGACTCGTACTCGCATGTTCTGGGCTCCTCAGAAGATCTGGATGGTCGGGTTGATGCGGTCGGCGAGCCACGACGCGGTGGCGGCCGCGACGAGCGGGTCGATCGGGCCGAGAGAGTCCTTGCGGGACAGGGATGTCTGGTCCCCGCGGCGGGACTCGGCCGCGATCTCCAGTGCGCCGCGCAGTGCGTCCGAGCCGCTGTGTCGCAGGAGCGGGGTCGCCGTGTCGGGTAGGTCCTTGGAGTCCTTGATCGTGGCCTTGAACGCGGCCCACGCGGTGCCGGCGTCGCGGCCGTTGACGGTCTCGATCGTCAGGCCGGCGCGGCGCAGCTGGTCGGTGACGATGCGTGCGGGCCCGCCGTCGTCGGCGCCGATGTGCGCGGCGCCGGCGTCGCGCAGGGCGACGATGTACCCGGGGAGCCAGTCGGCCTGTGCGCGGTACTCCACGACGCGGACCTGCATGGTGCCGGCCTCGTCGCGCCACGCCTGCCACACGGCCGCGCTCGTGCGGTCGATCGCGACGTCGTAGGCGAACGCGACGTTGTCCGCGGACGGGGCGGGGACGTCCAGGTCCGCGGGGTTGGCGAGCGTGTCCCACAGGTCCATGTCCACGAGCGTGGTGGTCGCTCGCGTGGTGCGGTTCAGGTAGGAGCGGAGCCAGTTCGCGTGGGAGTTCTTCTCGGGCTTGGACTCGTCGCGCAGGTCCTCGATCGTGATCAGACCGTCCAGGCCCGGGTGGTAGTCCCACGTCGCGGGGTCGTAGGGGTCGGCGTCCTCGTCCGCGGACCACTCGAAGAACGCCATGGTCGCGGACGGGTCGCCGGTCGCTGCGCGTCCGATCGCCGCGAGCTCGTTGAGGTAGGTCGAGGACGCGTCGCCGGCTGCCGAGATGATCCACAGTTGCCGGTCGCGCTTGGTCACCATGGACGGGTTCAGCGCCGTGAGGACCTCGTCCATGTGTTCTTTCGTGAATGCCCATACCTCATCAAGCAATCCCAGGTTCGGGCTCTTTCCGTGCACGCCTTTCTTGGTCGGGGTGAATGGCTCGATCTTTGACCGGTTCGGCCACAAGCACTTCTGGTCACCCTTGCCGCGCTTGACGTCCACGTGCTGCCCCAGCGGCCCGGTCTCGATGTCCGCGACCATGTCCTCCCACCGGTCCGAGGAGTCCTTGCCGAGCTGCGCGGACATGACCACCGACGTGCCCGGACGCGTGATGCACCGGTCGGAGACGACCGAACGCATCAGGGTCGTCTTGCCGGCCTGCCTCGGCACGAGGATCACCACGACCTGGTAGCGCCACAGGTAGTGCGACCCGGGCGGGTTCAGCTCGCCCGCGACGTCCGCGACGTACCGCTGCCACGGCAGGTACGGGCGCCCCAGCGCGCGCGAGACCTTCGCCATCTGCGGGCCGCGCGTGCGCAGCGCGGGGTCGCGGAGCGTGTAGTACCGGGGCGGGCGGCGCAGGCCCGTGGGGTGCGCGAGGGCCGGCGCGGGCGCGGCGAGGGCGAGGCTCACGCGTCGAGGTCCTCGTCGGTCAGGTCGTCCACGATCTCGTCCCACCCGCCACCGCCGGCGTGCGCGGGCGAGGGCAGCGCTTCGAGGGACTCGCGGACCTCGCGCGCCATGGTCGTGGTCGCGATCGAGACCTTGCCCCACGCGAGGCCGCGATCGACCGCCGAGGACATCTCGAGGATGAGCTGCACCGAGAGCTCGTGGGAGTCGTCGAGGAGGCCGGCTGCGCGCTTGGCCGCGATCGTCTTCTCGGCGGCGGCTCGGATCTTGCCCACGCCCGCCGGCTGCTGCACGGGATCGATGGGGTCGAACAATCCTTGAGGAGCCTCGTGCATTCTCGGTGCCTTTCAAAGTGGATCCGGGCCGACCCGGGTTTTTTTGGGTGAGTTCGGGGGGAAAAGGAAACGGCGAGCGGGGTTTCCATTCATCCGTCACGGAAAAACGGACCGCCCGTCTCGGGCTCGGGTCGACGACGGAACGACGCGAGCAGGTCGGCGGTCAGCGGCCGCGCACCACGCCGGGAGTTGCAGCGCGTGTGCGCGGGGCGCAGGTTCGACAGGTCGTTGGTCCCGCCGTACTTGCGCGCGATCAGGTGGTCAGCGGACGGGCCGTCCGGGTGGCGGCGGGGCAGGTCGAGACGGATGCCACGCAGGCACAGGTGACAGCGGGGCCCGTAGGTCCGCATCACCAGTGCCGTCATGGCTACCGCCTCGCGCCCACCCCACCCGGTCACCGGGCCACGACCCGCCACGACACGAGCCCGCGCAGGCCGCGTGCGGTGTGGTCGCTCGTGGTCGGGTGGCGCAGGTCGAGGACGCACTGCGGTGCACCGTCCGACGCCGGGCCACGCTCGGGGCAGCGCGTCATCGCGGGTCCACGCGGATGCGGTAGCGGCGGGCGCTGCGTGCCACAGGCAGGACCGAGGCGAGGTAGCGGTAGCGGCTCGGGATCAGGATGACCCGCTCACGCATGATCGGCTTGCGCGTGAGCGGGTTCCACACGATGGGGTCACCGACGACCTGGACAACGAGCCACTGGCCCCCGGGGGTGACCGCGACCGAGGCGCGATCGACGCGGTTGGGGTCGAGGTAGGCGGACCGGACGATCGACATCAGGTCGCTGAACATCGCGGAGTTGGTGCTCATGCGGTGTGCACCTCCTGGAGGAGCTTGAACGTGGGGGCCGGCTGCTTGGCGGTGACGGTCGAGACGGCGGTCTTGCTCACGCCGACCTCGGCGGCGATCGCGCGGACGGTCATGCCTTGGGCGCGCAGCTCGCGGATGGTGGCGCGCTGGGCGTCGGTGATCGGACGGGGGCGGCGGGTCTCGCGTGCAGCGGCACGACGGGCGGCGAGCGAGGCGTGGGCGGTGGCGGTGACGTGCTGGACCTCGACGTCGCGCAGCACGGCGAGCGGGTGCGGCGTCGGGACGGCGGGGGCGTCGTGTTCGGGCTTGGCGATGATGAGGTCTGCGAGGGTATGCGTGGCGAGCAGGACGGCGATGGGCGCGAGGCCGGCGATCGTCATGCCCGCGATGGTCTGGACGAGGGCGGGGGCGTCGGTCCAGGCGTGCAGGCCGTTGGCGGTGACGGACACGAACGTCCACAGGGCGAGCGAGCACCATGCCCGGGCGGCGGACTCACCGCGTGCCCTGGCGACGAGGGCGGCGAGCGTGTAGACGAGGATCGCGAGGTCGATCGTGACGGGGACGGCCCACGAGAGCCACGACGGGACCGAGGCCCACGCGGCGACCGCGACGAGCCCGGCGAACGAGAGCATGAACGACGTCACGGCGAGGAGGCCGGTCATGACGGACGCGACGACGAGGACGGCGAGGCGGTCGGGGTTGATGCGTGCGGGGCGGTGGCTCATCGGTTCATCTCCTTGAGGGTGCGGATCAGGTGCGAGGTCTGTGCCCACGCCTGCCCGGCGTAGTTCTCGGCGGACACGTAGTCCAGGCGGACGTCCTCGTCGGTCTCGGCGCGTCGCAGCTCGGCGAGGTCGTCCATCACGCCGTTGATGACGCCGCGGGCGATCTCGGCGACCAGGCGCAGGTTGCGCAGCGACGGCGGGAGGAGGTCGTCGTCCCCGTCGAACTCCTCGTGTCCCTCGTGCTCCTCGTCGAGCGCGGTGAGCTCGAACGGGATCGGGTCGTCGGGGCCGAACAGGTCACGGGGCGTGGGGCACGTCGTTGTGGTCACTGTGTCTCCAGGTCGGTGAGTAGGTCGTGTGCTGCGAGGGCTGCGGTGTCGGGGCGTTCGGCGGCCGCCTTGGCTTGTGCTGCTGCTCGTCGGGCCAGTCGTCGGCAGGAGGGGCAGCCGGGCTCGTTGCGCTTGGTCTTGAGGTACCTCGGGAAGCCGTGGTCGCACTCGGTGATGTGGTACTCGGTCTCAGTCATCGGGGGGTCACCTGCCTTCGGGTGGCTGCTGGGTGGTGGGGCTCATGCCCAACCTGGGGGTTGGGCCTCGTGGGAGTGAGCGGCGGGAGCGGGGCCCCCTGTAGTGGCTGAACACGAACGTGTTGAGCCACTACAGGAGGCCCGTGGTGGTTCTCGCGGTCGATCGCTTCGGTCGCTTACAGGCCCACGCCACGGGGATTACTCGTACGCGTCGGGACCGGGATGTGGGCGACGGGCCCGGACGGCCGTGATCGTGCCGCCCGGGATGCGCAGCTCGTCGCTGCGCCCTCATGCTCCGGGTCCGCCTTTACGCGCGCCCGTCGTCCTCGGGGATGCCCTTTGGTCTCGCTACACCCGGGGGCCAGCCGGTGCCCTTCTCCCTGGGTACTGGCCCGTGTCGAGTGCCACGGCCGGGGTGCGATGTTCGATTAGCTCGTAGGCGTCCACGTGTCCTGGACGCGCTGCGTGATGCGGTTACGTCACGGGCGCGTGCGGGTTGCGGGGCGTGAACTCGGGGGTCCTGCGGGGCGACCGGCCGAACCGCTCGGTGTAGGCCGCGACGTACCGGCCGTGGCGGCGCAGCTCGCGCTCAGGCAGGTCGGCGGGGTTCACTTCGCGGCCTCGGCCATGGCGGCTTCGAGGGCGTCGATGTCCTCGGGTGCGAAGAGGAACGCGCCTGCCTTGGAGGGGAACTTGAACGCCGGCGTGAGACGGCCGTCTGCCACCCAGCGGGTGAGCGTGGAGCGGTCGATTCCGAGCCGGGTGCAAGCCTGCTTGCTTGTCACGGTCTGGTCGATGGTGGGGGCCATGTCGGAAGCATCGCGCATTGGACGATGTATGCGCAAGTGCACGACATCGCTCGTTGCCCGAACGCTTGTGTGCTATGGACTGTTATGCAATGCTCGATGCATGAGCATCCAGCCAGAATCGGGCTTCAGCGCCCGGGACCTAGAGCCCGACGTCGCGGACCGCATGCGCAAGGCGCTGCGGCTCTCGGGAGTGGGCGTGCAGGAGATGGCCGACTACCTCGGCGTGGCGCGCGGAACGGTCGGCACGTGGATCAACGGTCGGATCACGCCGGGGGCGCAGACGTTGCGCCTGTGGGCGCTGCGGACGGGCGTGCCGTACGCATGGCTGCGCAGCGGTGAGGTACCGGCAGGGCCGGAAGGGTGCCCCGAGCAGGACTCGAACCTGCAACCTACGGATTAGAAGGCCGTTGCTCTATCCATTGAGCTATCGGGGCGCGGGGACCATCGTAGTGGGATCCGGCCGTGACCTGCGCGCACGCGCGCGAGACGGCCGTGTCGCAGACGGTCCCGCACGGCCCCGCCCGGGGACGCGCCCGCCCACGTCACCCGGCTCCTCGGCAGTCCGCGACCCCATGACCGGCGCGCGCGTTTGGCATCGCCTCGGGAACCACAGAAGATGAACGGGTGACGACCCGACATGCTGCCGACCGTGCCCCGCGGGCCACCCCCGCCTCGGGCAGGACGCCCGGCAACACCCCTGAGGAGATCGGGACGACGGTCTTCGACGTGGGCCGTGACCTGCGCCGCGACGTGGCCGAGGTCGAGCTCCCGCTGGTCCTCGACGGGGTCGAGGAGGCGGAGGCCGCCCGCCGGCGTCTGCTCAACCAGCTCGATGAGCACCTGCTGCCGCGGCTCAAGGAGCTGTCCTCCCCGGCGGTCGTCGTGATCGCGGGGTCGACGGGCGCGGGCAAGTCGACGCTCTACAACTCGCTGCTGGGCGAGGAGGTGTCGCAGGCGGGCGTGCTGCGCCCCACGACCCGCGAGCCGGTCTTCGCCTACAACCCGCTCGACGTGGACGTCCTGGTCCACAGCCCCACGACCGCGATGTCACGCGTCGTCGAGCACGACGGCGTCCCGCGCGGCACCGCGCTCCTGGACGCGCCGGACCTCGACTCGCTCCTCGCCGAGAACCGCTCGACCGCCGCCCAGCTCCTCGAGGCCGCGGACCTGTGGCTCTTCGTGACCACGGCGGCGCGCTACGGCGACGCCCTGCCCTGGGTCGCTCTCGGACAGGCCATGGAACGTGGCGCGAGCGTCGCGATGGTCCTCAACCGTGTCCCGCAGCACAACCTCACGACCATCCGCGGCGACCTCCTGGCCCGCCTGCGCGAGCACGGCATGGAGGGTGTGCCGCTCTTCGTGATCCCCGATGTCGGGCCGCACGAGGGCATGCTCGACCGCACGACCGTGACCCCCATCGCCCGGTGGCTGACCATGCTCGCGGGTCCGGACCGGTCTCGCGCCGTGATCGTGCGCACGCTCAAGGGCTCGCTCGCCGCGCTCCCGGCGTGGGTCACGGGCATCGCGGACGCGGTCCAGCAGCAGGTCGAGGCCGCGGAGGTGCTGCGCGGCACGATCGAGAAGGCCCTGCCCGACGCCGAGGCCACGGCCCGCGCGTCCGTCGCCTCGGGCGTCGTCGCGGAGGGCTCGGTCGCCTCGCGCTGGGCCCAGCTCGCGAGCGCCGAGAAGATCGACCGCCTCAAGGTGCGCCACGGGCTGGCGCGCTCGACCAAGCGCAGAGGGCGCGCACGCGAGGCCGCGCTCGAACCGCTCCTCGACGAGGTCCGTGTCGCTGCGATGCGTACGCTCGTCGCGGCGGGCTCGAGTGCCGACGACGCGTTGCGCGCAGCTCTCACCGGCCCGGACGCTCCCCCCGGGGGCCCCGCGTTCGCGCCCGAGCACGGCGACCCGGCCCGTGAGGCGGCACGCGAGAAGGCCGCCAAGGACCAGGTCCACGAGTGGGTCTCGGTCGCCGAGCGCGCGGTCGAGGCCCTGCGCGGCATCGACGAGCCGGGCGTCAACCCGCAGGACAGCGCCGAGAACCGCCGGGCCGAGGCCGCGGTCAAGGCGCTCGGGCCCACGGGGCTCGTCGCGCTGCTCCTCACGTCCGCCGCAGGGGTCGACGACGCCACCCGGCTCGTGCAGTCGCTGCTCGGCGACCCGGGCCTCGCCTCCGTGCAGACCCTGGCCTCGGACCTCGCCGACCGTGCCGCCGTGATGGTGGCCCGCGAACCCGTCGACCTGCTGGAACGCCTCGACATCCCCGCCCTCGCGCCGGATGCCGCCGTCGGGCTGCGCCTGCGCCTCGCTGAGCTCAGGAGGCTCTCATGACGTCCCACGACTCTCAGCTCAGGTCCCGTGCGGACGACCTCGGCAGGGCCCTCGACCTCGCGGGGGACCGGCTCGACCCGGAGGTCGCGGACCGGATCCGGATCGCGATCGGCGGGGTGCGCGAGCGTCTCGCCCTGGGCGTCGACCACACGGTCGTGGCGCTCGCGGGCGGCACGGGCTCGGGCAAGTCGAGCCTGTTCAACCGCATCTCGCGCCTGAACTTCGCCGACGTGGGCGCCAAGCGACCCACGACGGCCCGCATCACGGCGTGCTCGTGGAGCGACCAGGCCACAGCGCTCCTGGACTGGCTCGAGGTCGACCCGGAGCGGCGCATCACGCGGGGCAGCGAGCTCGACGGGGACGCCGAGGAGGGCCTCGACGGGCTGGTCCTGCTCGACCTGCCGGACCACGACTCGATCGAGCCCGCGCACCAGGCGGTCGTCGACCGCGTCCTGCCGCTCGTCGACCTGCTCGTGTGGGTCGTGGACCCCCAGAAGTACGCGGACGACGCGCTGCACTCGGGCTACCTGCAGAAGTCGGTCGGGCTCGAGGCGTCGATGGTCGTGGCGCTCAACCAGATCGACACGGTCCCGACCACGCAGCGCGGCAACCTCGTCGCGGACATGGGTCGCCTCCTCGAGGAGGACGGCCTGTCCGGGGTGTACGTGACCATGGTCTCGGCCCGCACGGGCGAGGGGCTCGGCCAGGTGCGCGAGCTGCTGCAGCAGGCCGTGGCCCGTCGCAGCGTCGCCGCGAGCCGGGTCGCGGGCGAGCTCGACCGCGCGGGGGCCCTGCTGCTCGAGCAGACCCCGGGCGAGGTGCCGTGGACCATGAGCACCGCGGTCGACGAGGAGGTCGTCGCGATCGGCGAGGCGACCGGGCTCTCCGCGGTGGCCGGCCAGGTCGCCGCGGCCGTGCGCAACGGCTACGGCCGACCCGAGTTCGCGCCGCCGCAGACCGACGCGGTCGCGCTCTCGCGCAGCCGGTGGCTCGCGCGGGCCGGGAAGTCCTTGCGCCCGGGCTGGAAGCGGGCGCTCGACGAGGCCGTCGCCCCGGCAGACCGCCTGGTCGAGGACACCCAGCGGGCGCTGTCCAAGGTCTCGCTCGACACGCGTGGCCCTTCGTCGGCTCGTGCGACGCGCACCACGGCGCTCGTGGCGATCGGCGTGGCCGTCGTCACGGGGGCGCTCGCGATCCTCAGCTCGCTGGGCGTGCTGGACCTCGACCGGACGATCATCGCGACCTTCGCGATCGTGGCGGGCGCGGCCGTCCTGGTGGCGCTCGGCTTCTTCCTCGCGGGGATCCAGATCCGACGGACCCTGGCCCGTCGGCGTGAGGCGACGGTCCTGGCGTCGGGGCGCGGGGCGGTCGAGCGCGTGGTCCAGGAGACCATGGGCAAGCCCACGCAGAAGCTGCTCGACGAGCACCGCAGGGTGCGGGAGCTCGCGCAGTCCGCGCGGGACACGGGCAGGGCGGCACCGCTCACCGGGGCGTTGAGGTTGCCCACACCCCAGGACATGGTCGCCCCGTCCACAGACGGCCCCTCGACGCAGGACACGGCGGCCCGCGAACCGTCAGCCTGAGGTCGCGGTCGGCACCAGGCCGGCCCCGCACCCAGGAGGAACGATGGGCAACGACGTCACGGTCACGCTGGCAGGCTTCATGGGGACGAGCCCCAGGCTGTTCGCGTCCCCGACCGGCAACGACTTCACGAGCTTCCGCATCGCGAGCACCACGCGCTACCTCGACCGGACGCGCGGCGAGTGGGTCGACGGCCGGACCATCTGGTTCACGGTCAAGGCGTGGCGGAGCATGGCCCAGAACGTCGTGGCCTCGCTGCGCAAGGGCGACGCGGTCGTGGTCACGGGACGCCTCGCGGTCGACGAGTGGACCAGCCCCGAGGGGCCGCGCACCAACCTCGTGATCGAGGCGAGCGCGTTGGGACCGGACCTCACGCGGGGACAGGCCCGCTTCGCGCCCACGGTCCACCGCCCCACCACGCCCGACGACGCCACGAGCGGCCAGGTGGCCGTCGACCCCGGGCAGAGGACAGGGAACGAGGACGCCTCGGGACTGCTCGCCGACGCCGGCCGCGACACCGAGTGGGACCTGGGCCCGCTGGGGGAGCCGGTCGCCGAGGACGACGACGCCGAGCACGGCCTGGTCGACGACGCGCTCGACCTCGACGAGGACGAGGGTGCCGCGCACCTCGGTGCCGACGAGGACCCGGGCGAGGAGTCCGTGGCCCGCGAGCTCCTGGCGACGCGCTGAACCTCGACCGCGTAGGCTGAGGGGTCGAAGACGCCCGCCCCACCTGGGGCACCCCGGGTCCGGGGCGGGCGCACAGCATCCCGCGAGCGATCGAACGGTGGAACAGAGCCAGTGGCTGAGTTCATCTACTCCATGTACAAGGCGCGCAAGGCGCACGGTGACAAGGTCATCCTCGACGACGTCACCCTGAACTTCCTTCCCGGTGCCAAGATCGGTGTGGTCGGCCCCAACGGTGCCGGTAAGTCCACGATCCTGAAGATCATGGCCGGGCTGGAGCAACCCTCGAACGGCGACGCCCGGCTCTCGCCCGGCTACTCGGTCGGCATCCTGCTGCAGGAGCCGCCGCTGAACGAGGAGAAGACGGTCCTCGGCAACGTCGAGGAGGGCGTGGCCGAGATCAAGGGCAAGCTCGACCGCTTCAACGAGATCTCGGCGCTCATGGCCGAGCCGGACGCAGACTTCGACGCGCTGCTCGCCGAGATGGGCACCCTCCAGGAGGCCATCGACGCGGCCGACGCGTGGGACCTCGACTCGCAGCTCGAGCAGGCCATGGACGCGCTGCGCTGCCCGCCGCCGGACGCCGACGTGTCGGTGCTCTCGGGTGGTGAGCGTCGCCGCGTCGCCCTGTGCAAGCTCCTCCTCGAGAAGCCGGACCTCCTGCTCCTCGACGAGCCCACCAACCACCTGGACGCCGAGTCGGTCCTGTGGCTCGAGCAGCACCTCGCGTCGTACCCCGGTGCGATCCTTGCCGTGACCCACGACCGCTACTTCCTCGACCACGTCGCGGAGTGGATCTGCGAGGTCGACCGCGGCCGCCTGTACCCCTACGAGGGCAACTACTCCACCTACCTGGAGAAGAAGCAGGAGCGCCTGGCGATCCAGGGCAAGAAGGACCAGAAGCTCGCGAAGCGTCTGAAGGACGAGCTCGAGTGGGTCCGCTCCAACGCGAAGGGCCGCCAGACCAAGTCGAAGGCGCGTCTGGCGCGCTACGAGGAGATGGCTGCCGAGGCGGACCGCACCAGGAAGCTGGACTTCGAGGAGATCCAGATCCCGCCGGGCCCGCGCCTGGGGTCCGTCGTCCTCGAGGCCTCGAACCTGCAGAAGGGCTTCGACGGGCGCAAGCTCATCGACGGGCTCAGCTTCACGCTGCCCCGCAACGGCATCGTCGGCGTGATCGGTCCGAACGGTGTCGGCAAGACGACGCTGTTCAAGACCATCGTCGGCCTGGAGCCCCTCGACGGCGGCGACCTCAAGGTCGGCGAGACCGTGTCGATCTCCTACGTCGACCAGTCGCGCGGCGGGATCGACCCCAAGAAGACGCTGTTCGAGGTCGTCTCCGACGGGCTCGACTTCATCAAGGTCGGCAACGTCGAGATGCCCTCGCGCGCCTACGTCGCGGCGTTCGGCTTCAAGGGTCCGGACCAGCAGAAGCCGGCCGGCGTGCTCTCGGGCGGTGAGCGCAACCGTCTGAACCTCGCGCTGACCCTCAAGCAGGGTGGAAACCTCCTGCTGCTCGACGAGCCCACCAACGACCTCGACGTGGAGACCCTCGGCTCGCTCGAGAACGCCCTGCTCGAGTTCCCGGGCTGCGCCGTCGTGGTCTCGCACGACCGGTGGTTCCTCGACCGCGTCGCGACGCATATCCTCGCGTACGAGGGCACCGAGGAGGACCCCGCGAACTGGTACTGGTTCGAGGGCAACTTCGCCTCGTACGAGGAGAACAAGATCGGCCGCCTCGGCGCAGACGCAGCACGCCCGCACCGCGTCACGTACCGCAAGCTGACGCGCGACTGATCCGTCGCTGACGCGTGCCGCCCCACCGGGGCAGCCGCGACGAACGACACGCTCCGCACCAGAGGGCCCCGACGAGGATTCGTCGGGGCCCTCTGGTGCGTGGCGCGCCGCCCGCGGGCTGGGCCGGTCGCCCCCGTCTCCCCTCCCGACTCGCCCGGTCCAGCTCTCCCGTGCTCGCGGCCTCCGGCCCGACGTCACCCGGCGTGCGCGGCGCGCTCACCGGTCGCCCGGCTGCCGGGTCCGGCAGACTGAGGCCCATGACCATCCCGAGCGACGACGCCGGCCGGACCGTCGGCGGCGACCCCGACGGCGGTGCCGCGCGCACGAGCGACGACGGGCCGGGCGAGCCCGGCGCCGGCAGCGGTCCCGCCGGCACCGGGCAGGACTTCGACGCGCCGGCGCCCAGCAGCTCGGCAGACGGGCCCTCGGCGAACGGGCCCTCGTCGGTCGAGGAGAGCCTGCTCGGGCGGCACGCCGCCGCGGAGGACCCCGTGGTCGGGCGGTCGCTCGAACGTGCCGCGCAGTCGGGCACGGACGAGCTCGTCGCGGCCCTCGACGTCCTGCGCGGCGAGCTCACCGCCCAGCGCCTGCCCCTGACGACGCCCGGGGTCGAGGAGGACCGCCGGACGCTCGCGCTCGCGGTCGACCAGCTCGACGACTACCTGCTCCCGCGCCTGCGAGCTCGCAGCGCCCCGTTGCTCGTGGTCGTGGGCGGGTCGACGGGGGCGGGCAAGTCCACGCTCGTGAACTCGGTCCTGGGCGAGAAGGTCACGGTGCCCGGCGTGCTGCGGCCCACGACGCGCTCTCCCGTGCTCGTGCACCACCCCCTGGACGTGCGCTGGTTCAGCACAGACCGCATCCTGCCCGGGCTCGCGCGCGTGACCGGGACCGTCGACCACACGGACAGCCCGTCGGCCCACCGGTCGGTACGCCTGGTGGCGTCCGAGGTCCTCCCGCAGGGCCTTGCGCTCCTCGACGCCCCCGACGTCGACTCGGTCGTCGTCGAGAACAGGGAGCTCGCGGCACAGCTCCTCGGGGCCGCGGACCTCTGGCTCTTCGTCACGACGGCCGCGCGCTACGCCGACGCGGTGCCGTGGGACCTGCTGCACGAGGCCGCCCGGCGCCGGGCTCAGGTGGCCCTGGTGCTCGACCGCGTCGACCCCGGCGCCGAGGCCGTGGGCGCCGACCTGCACCGCCTGGCCTCCGAGAACGGTCTGGGGCACGCGCCGATCTTCCTGGTGCCCGAGGCGCACCTCGTCGACGGGCTCCTTCCCGAGACCGCGGTGGGGGAGATCTCCCGCTGGCTCACGGCCCTCGGAGGGGACGCGGGCGCGCGCTCGGCCGTGATCGACGCGACGCGCGACGGTGTGGTCGACGACCTGGTCCGGCGCGCGACCGAGCTCGCGGGCGCGGTCGACGTGCAGCACGAGGCCGACGGGTACCTGCGTGCCGCGGTCGACGCCGCGTACGAGGACGCGCGCCGGACGGTCCTGGCCGCGACGAGCGACGGCACCATGCTGCGCGGCGAGGTGCTCTCGCGCTGGCAGGACTTCGTCGGGACGGGCGAGTTCTTCCGGGCGGTCGAGCAGAAGGTGGGCTCGGTCCGCGACGCGATCAGCGGGTTCTTCCGGGGCAAGGGGCGCAAGGTCCCCGAGGTCGAGGAGGCCATCACGCACGGGCTGGAGTCGGTCGTGCTCGACGCGGCCGAGGAGGCCGCCGAGCGCAGCTACCGCGCGTGGCGCGCCGATCCGTCGGGGGCCGCGCTGCTCGACGGGCTCGACCTGTCCCGCGCCTCGGGCACCCTGCGCACCCGGGTGGCCGAGGAGATCCGGGGCTGGCAGGCGGACGTCCTCGCGCTCGTGAGCGAGCAGGCCGCGGCCAAGAGGGGCACGGCGCGTGCTCTGTCGTTCGGGCTCAACGGGCTCGGCGTCTCGCTCATGGTCCTGGTCTTCGCGTCCACGGGCGGCATCACGGGGGCGGAGATCGGTATCGCGGGCGGCACCGCGGTGCTCGCCCAGAAGCTGCTCGAGGCCGTGTTCGGCGACGACGCCGTGCGCCGGCTCACGCGCACGGCCCAGGACCGCCTCTCGGCCCGCGTCGGGGCCGTGCTCGACGGCGAGGCCCGACGTTTCACGTCCCAGCTCGACGCGCTCGGCACGGGGGAGGCGACCGGTGCCCCGCTGCGCGCCGCGGCCGAGGAGGTGCGCCGGGCCGCGCGGCGCGAGCAGAAGGCCCGCGCCGCAGAGGTGACCGGTGCGCCGGACCCGGGCTCCGTCGTCGGGCAGGCGGGAGCCCTGCGCGGCGCGCACGCGCACGACCCCCGCACCCCCGGCACGCCTCCCGCGGAGGAACGGCCGGGCGCCGAGCGTCCCGGCTTCTGGCGGCGCCTGTTCGGGGCACGCCCCGCCGACGAGACCGCCGCCGACGTGACCAGCACGACCGCGACCGACGAGCCCGGGGACGAGCGCTGATGGCCCGCCTCGACCTCGCCGACCGGGTCTCCGCGCTCGAGACCGCGGTCTCCGCGGGGGAGGGGCGGCTGCCCGCAGCGCTCCTCGACGACGCGCGCGCGGTCCTGGACCGCACGGCCACGCGCAGCGCGCTGTCGGCAGAGCACACGGTCGTGGCGCTCGCGGGCTCGACCGGTTCGGGCAAGTCGTCGTTGTTCAACGCGATCGCCCGGGAGCCGCTCGCGCGCCCGGGCATCACGCGTCCAACGACGTCGCGCCCCATGGCGGTCGTCTGGGGTCCGGGTGCGGACCCTCTCCTGAGCTGGCTCGAGGTCGGTGACCGGCACCACGCGGCCGACCGTGCGGCGGTGGCGACCCAGGGCCTCGTGCTGCTGGACCTGCCGGACCACGACTCGGTCGAGACCGAGCACCGGGCGATCGCCGAACGGCTCGTCGAGCGGGTCGACCTCCTGGTGTGGGTCGTGGACCCGCAGAAGTACGCCGACGCCGCGCTGCACGAGCGGTACCTGCGTCCGCTCGCGGGGCACGGGGACGTCGTCGTGGTCGTGCTCAACCAGATCGACCGGCTGACCCCCGAGGAGGCGACCGCGTGCCTCGCGGACCTGCGTCGCCTCGTGGCCGAGGACGGGCTCGCTGCGGCCCGCGTGCTGGGCGTCTCGGCGACCACGGGGCAGGGGGTCGACGAGCTCGACGCGCTCCTCGACCAGGCCGCCGCGCGGCGCGAGGCGGCGGTGGCCCGCCTGGTCGCCGACGTGCGCGGGGTCGCGACGAGGATCGCGGACGCGTGCGGGGACAAGGTCCCCGACCGTTCGCAGAAGGCCGCGCGCGAGCGGCTCGTCGACGCGCTCGAGGCCGCGGCGGGGGTGCCCACGGTCGTGGACGCCGTCCGAGGGTCGGCGAACCGGCGTGCCCGGGCCGCGACCGGCTGGCCCCCCACGCGCTGGATCGGGCGCCTGCGCGTGGACCCGCTGCGCCGCCTCGGGCTGACGCGCGGCACGGACCGGCCGGACCTCTCGCGCACGTCGCTCCCGCCCGCCTCGCCCACGCTCGCGGCCCGGGCCCACGTCGCGGTCCGCGAGTACGTCGGCACCATGACGGCAGGGGCGCCCGAGGACTGGGTGCTCGCCGCGCGGTCCCGGGTCGCGTCGAGCACCGACGGTCTGGACGACGCGCTCGACCTCGCCGTGGCCGGCACCGAACTCGAGGCCACGCGACGCCCCGTCTGGTGGGGGGTCGTGAGCTTCGTCCAGTGGGTCGTCCTGGGAGTGCTGGCGGCGGGCCTCGTGTGGCTCGGTGTGCTCGCGGTCCTCGCGTACCTCCAGCTGCCCGCGCCCGAGACCCCGACGTGGCGCGGGTTCCCGTGGCCCACGCTCATGGTCGTGGGCGGGGTGGTGGTCGGGCTGGTCGTGGCGCTCGTCTCGCGCCTCGCGGGCGCGCTGGGTGCCCGACGGCGGGCCGCGCGTGCCCGGCGCAGGCTGCGGGAGAGCGTCGGTCGGGTCGCGGACGGCCAGGTGCGCCTGCCGGTGGCCGAGGAGCTGTCGGCCCTGACGACGTGCCGCGTGGCCGCCCATATCGCGGCGGGGTGAGGCGGGCGTAGGGTGGCCCGGGTGCCCCCACGTCCCGAGCCATCGGCCGCGACGTGGTGCGAGGCCCTGCGGAATCGAAGAAAGGACTTCCATGACCCGCCTGCACGTCCCCGTCGCCCTGCGTTGGTCCGACCTCGACGCCTACCAGCACGTCAACAACGTCGAGATGCTCCGGCTCCTCGAGGACGCCCGCATCACGGCCTTCTGGCGTCATCCCGAGGCCACGGTCGAGGAGAGCTGGCCCACGGCCGTGCTCGACACGGGCCCCCACGCGACCTCGCACACGCTCGTCGCCCGGCAGGAGATCGAGTACCTGCGGCCGCTCGGCTTCACGCGCAGCCCGGTGCGCGTCGAGATGTGGCTCGGGCACCTGGGCGGGGCGAGCCTCGAGGTCTGCTACGAGGTCCACACCGAGTGGCCCGAGCCCTCGGGACGCACCGGACCCTCGATCGGTAGCCGCCCCTACGCCAAGGCCGCGACGACGATCGTGGTCGTCGACGCGTCGACGGGGGCTCCGCGACGCATCACGGACGACGAGCGCGCTGCCTGGCAGCCCTTCGTCGAGGACCCTCTGGAGTTCCGGCGCAGGGGGCGTTGACGAGATGCTGAGAGGGGTGGTGACGAACTCGACGGTGACGGATGTCCCCGGTAGATGTCATGATGCGCGCGTGGACACCGTAGAGGTTGTCGGCGAGGCCGAGGCCGTCACCGCCGTACCCGAGACCGTCGAACCCGAGACCGCTGTGCCTGTCGTCCGGCGGACGATCCCTCCCGTCTCGGAGGTCGAGGCGGAGCTCGGCGCCGTGGACTGGCAGGCCCTCCAGGGCGCGTTCGGCCCCGCCGACGCGTTCCCGCCCCTGGTGCGCGCCGTCGTCGGGCCCGAGGGACCCGAGCGCGACGAGGCGCTCGACCTGCTGTGGCAGGTCGTCAACCACGACGGCGCGCTCTACGAGGCGTCGCTGCCCGCGCTGCGCGTGCTGGCCGCGGTCGTGCGGGACGAGGGCCTGGTCGAGGAGGTCCGGAGCGGCGTCGCGCTCCTGCTGCTCACGATGGGGGCCGCGCACCTGCCCGGCGAGCCCGCCGAGCAGGTCGACCTCCAGCTCGAGGTCCTGCTCGCCGCGCAGGAGCTGCTGCCCGGCCTCGACGCCGCGTTCCTCGGTGGGCCGCGCACGCTGCAGGTCGCGCTGCTCGCCTTCCAGGCCGTCACGGGCGAGGCGACCTCGTTCGCCGGACGCGCCGCGATCGCCCGGCTCGTCGCCTCGGAGGATCCCTTGCTCGCGGCGATCGCGTCGCTCGCGTTCGACCTCGTCTCGGGGGCCGTGCCCGCGCGCGGGGCGGTCCACCGCCCCGGCGTCCTCGACGAGGACATCCGTGAGCTCATTGAGGACTACGCCGACCTCACCGACGTGACCCTCGCGGGCATGGTCGTGAGCGAGACCGCGTTCGCGCTCGTGGACCGGATGCTCACCGCGGAGGAGTGACGGTCCGGTCGGCCGTGCCCGGACCCGTGCGCGCCGCCGCGGCCGCCCGTTCGGCAGCCTCGGCGATGTTCTTCTGCATGCCACCGAACACCACGCCGTGGAACGGCTTGACCGACCACCAGTAGGCCTGGCCCGCGAGCCCGTGCGGGTAGAAGAGCGCGCGCTGCGCGAAGTACGTCCGGCACGGGCCGGACGCGTCCTCGGGGGCGGGGCCGACGTCGTCGGGCTCCGCGACCTCCTCGGCCGCCTCGTCCACCCGCAGCTCGAGCCACGCGAGGCCGGGGAGCCGCATCTCGGCGCGCAGCAGCAGCCGGCGGCCCGGCTCGATCGCCTCGACCCGCCAGAAGTCCAGGACGTCGTCGACCACGAGCGTGTTCTCGTCACGGCGCCCCCGGCGCAGACCCGGTCCCCCCGACAAGCGGTCCATGAGCCCGCGGACCCGCCACGCGAGCGACCACGAGTACCAGCCGCCCTGCCCACCGATCGACTCGACGACCTTCCACAGGACGTCGGGCGGGGCGTCGACCACGCGTCGCCGCTCGTCGACGTAGAGCGAGCCGCCCGCCCAGTCGGGGTCCGAGGGCAGCGGGTCGCTCGGTGCCCCCTCGACCGCGGCCGACGACCAGCGGGTGGTCACCTCGCCGTCGTGGATGCGCTCGAGCGCGAGCTCGACCGCGCGGCGGAAGCCGATCAGCCCGCCGGGAGGGTCGGGGACGTACTGCGCGATGTCGTGCTCGTCGCACACGACCTCGTGGACGAGCGACTCCACGAGGGGGCGCGCGATGCTCGCGGGGACAGGGGTCACGAGACCCACCCAGTGGCTCGACAGGCGCGGGGTCAGGACCGGGACGCTCACGATCAGCCGCCGGGGGAGCCCCGCGACCTGGGCGTAGCCCTGCATCATCTGGCGGTACGTGAGGACGTCGGGGCCGCCGACGTCGAACGCCCGCGAGACGTCTGCGGGCATCGTGGCGCTGCCGACCAGGTAGCGCAGCACGTCACGGATCGCGATCGGCTGGATGCGGTTGTCGACCCAGCGCGGCGTCGTCATCGCGGGCAGGCGTTCGGTCAGGTAGCGCATCATCTCGAACGAGGCCGAGCCCGAGCCGAGGATCACCGCGGCCTGGAGCACCGTCGTCGGGACTCCCGAGGCGAGCAGGATCTCCCCGACCTCCTTGCGCGAGGCCAGGTGCGGTGACAGCTCGGCGTCGTCGACGTCGGGGAACAGGCCGCCCAGGTAGACGATCCGGCCCACGCCCGCCTCGCGGGCGGCCTGCGCGAAGGTCAGCGCGGTCCGCCGGTCGCGGGCCGCGAACGAGCTGCCCGTGCCGAGGGAGTGGACGAGGTAGTACGCGACCTCGGCCCCGCGGAGCGCGTCGCGGATCTGGTCGAGGTCGGACGCGTCGGCCTGCACGAGGTCCACGCGGCGCGCCCAGTCGCGTCCGGCCAGGCGTTCGGGGCGGCGGGCGAGCGCCCGGACATGGTGCCCGGCGTCCAGGAGCTCGGGGACCAGGCGGCCACCGACGTACCCCGTGACGCCCGTGACGGCGACCGTCAGGGGGGTCGGCTCGGAGCTCTCGGTCGGTCTGTCGGCAGGGGCGGTCGCGGTGGGTGGGGGAGCGGTGTCGTCGACGGGAGTCATGGTGCTCCCCATGGTGGCCCGGGGGCCGGCCGCTCGCGACCTGCCGGCCCCCGGGACCTGGGCGTGATCCGCGTCAGGCGGGAAGAGCGAGGACCAGGACGAAGAACGCGAAGAACGGCACGCCGATGATCGCCAGCCCCCACTTCCACCACCAGTGGATCGACAGCTCGCTGCGTGCGCTCGTCGTCTCGTCCGCGGTCAGCGGTCGCTGGGCCCAGCCCGACGGCGTCAGCGTCGCGAGGCTGTACTCCCGCGGCACCGTGATACGGAAGAGCCAGAAGATGTGGACGTACGCGTAGGCGAGGACCAGCGCCTGCTCTGGAGAGATGTGCTGTGACTTGGCCTTGCGGCCCCAGCCGAAGAAGATCATCGTCGATGCTCCGTGCTTGAACGTGATGAGATGGCGGCAGAACGTAGCACGTCCAGGAGACTCCCAGGAAGGGCCGTTCGTCCCGCGGGGCTCGTCCGTCTCCGGAGCAGCCTGGACCGGGCCCGCGACTAGGCCAGCAGGTCGAGCACCGCACGCTCCACCGCGGCCTGGCTCCGGCGCCTGCCCAGGAGCGGAGCGACGGTCTGCCCGCGCTCCCAGAGGTCGATCAGGCGCGGGTCGACGTACGACGACCGCGCGACGGCCGGGGTGTTGCCGAGCTCGTCGGCGACGTCCCGGACGACGCCTGCGACCACCGCGCGCCGAGCACGGGCCGAGGCGGGTGGCGCGCCCGAGTCCGCGAGCGCGAGGGCCGCGAGGACCGTCGCGTGCCAGGTGCGGAAGTCCTTCGCGGTCGCGTCCTCGCCGAGGCGCTCCTTGAGGTAGGCCGTCACGTCCGCGCTCGTCACGTCGTGCCAGACGACACCGCCCGGCGCCTCCTCGCGCCACGCGAGCAGATCGCCCGCGTCCCGACGCCGCACGAGCGTCGTGACGATCTCGCGCACCCGATCGTCGTCGACGACGACGTCACGCACCTGGCCCGACTTCGCGGGGTAGCGGAAGTGGACCGAGCCGTCGCGGCGCACGCGCACGTGCTCGGTCAGCAGCGTCGCGAGCCCGTAGCTGCCGTTCGCCTTCGCGTACGTCTCGCTGCCGGCCCGGAAGTACGCGAGGTCCAGGAGCCGGAACGCGAGCGCGAGGACCTTCTCGCGCGGCATCCCGTCGAGGGCGAGGTCTTTGGCGACCCGGCGGCGTGCGGCAGGAAGCCGAGCGCCCACCGCAAGGACGTGGTCGAACTTGCGGCGGCTGCGGCGCTCCCGCCACTGGTCGTGGTACAGGTACTGGCCGCGCCCCGCGTCGTCGTACCCGAACGCCTGGATGTGGCCGTCCGGGTACCGGCAGATCCAGACGTCCGACCAGGCGGGCGGGACGACGAGGCGCGTGCAGCGTGCGACCTCGTTCCTGTCGGTCAGCCGGGAGCCGTCGACGTCGAGGTACGAGAAGCCCTTCCCGTGGCGGCGTCGGCCGTACCCGGGCGAGGAGACCGAGACGCGGCGCAGGCGGACCATCCGGTCATCCTGCCCCGCGCCCGGGCGGCTCGCCCGTCAGGCTGTCGCGTCCTGAGGGCGGAACTCGTGCACGACCTCGATGCGCCCCACGATGTGCGCGTTGAGGTCCGGCAGGTCCTCTGCCGGGACCCACAGCTCGAGGATCGTCCGCCCACCCGCCTGCTGGACGGGGTAGCGCTCGAGGAACGAGGACTCGACCTGGAAGCGCGTCACATAGCCGACCCCCGAGTGCGGGACGTTCCAGTCGCGCGCGATCCGGATCGCATACTCCTCGTTCAGCACCGGGTAGAAGATCGGTTGCTCAGGCAGCCGTGGAGGCCAGGCCGTCCAGCCCGACGCCTCGACGAGCGCGAGCTCGGCCGGTCCCGTGGGTCGCCACAGGGTCGTGAGGGCTGGCGCCAGGGGCGTGGACATGAGGCTCCGATCATCGATGGCCTCGGAGTGTCGCACGGTCCACCAGGCGCCAGCCACCTCATTCAGACCGGGAGCCGCAGCATGCCCTCCTGCGCGATGCTCGCCACGAGCGTCCCCTCCCGCGTGTAGACGCGGGCGGCCCCGAGGCCGCGCCCACCCTGGGCGCTGGGGGAGGACTGGACGTAGAGCAGCCAGTCGTCGACCCTCGCGTCACGGTGCCACCACATGGCGTGGTCGAGGCTCGCGATCGACGCGCCGGGGGTCACCCAGCTCGAGCCGGTCTTGCGCAGCACGGGCTCGAGCATGATCTGGTCGCACGCGTACGCCATGAGGGCACGGTGCAGGAGCTGGTCGCCCTCGACGGGCCCGCGGGCCTTCATCCACACCATCTGGTGGTCGGTGCGCTCGGCGCCGGGACCCAGGTAGAGCGAACCGCCCACGTGCCGCAGGTCGAACGCGGCCTCGTGCGAGCGGGAGCGTGCCGCGGGGTGCGGGATCTTGCCGAGCTCGTCGAAGGCCGACGGGAGGGTCTCGGGGTCGGGGGCCTCGGGCATGGGCGAGGTGTGCTCGACGCCGTCCTGCTCCTCCTGGAACGAGGCGATCATCGACAGGATCGGCTTGCCGTGCTGCACGGCGTGCGTGCGGCGTGCGCTGAACGAGCGGCCGTTGCGCAGCTTCTCGACGGCGAACTCGATGGGGGCGTCGAGGTCGCCCGCGCGCAGGAAGTAGCCGTGCATCGAGTGCGGCCGCCGGTCGCCCTCGACGGTCAGGCCTGCGGCCATGAGCGCCTGGGCGAGCACCTGGCCGCCGTAGATCCGGGCGTTGGGCTGGTCGACGCTCAGGCCGCCGAAGCGCACGTCGGCGCCGTCTGAGCGGGAGTCGTCGGCCGGCTTCTCCTCGAGCTGGAGCGCGCGCAGCAGGTTGCCCAACGGGTCACGGGCGAGCTCGTCGGCCGTGACCTTGGTGCGCAGGGGCTGGGTGTGGTCGCGTTGCTCGGACTGGTCGGTGCGGGGGGCCGTCACGTCGGTCACGTCACTCCTCGAAGGTGTTGATCAGCGAGTGGGCGGCACGTTCCAGGTAGTCCCAGAGCGTGGCCTCGTGCAGCGGCGCGAGGTCGAGCGAGTCGACGCCGGCGCGCATGTGGGCGAGCCAACGGTCCCTCGCGTCGGGGTTCACCTTGTACGGCGCGTGGCGCATGCGCAGGCGCGGGTGCCCACGCTGCTCGGAGTAGGTGGTGGGCCCGCCCCAGTACTGCTCGAGGAACGTCGTCAGCCGGACCTTGGCCGGGCCGAGGTCCTCCTCGGGGTACATGGGCTTGAGCACCGGGTCGGCCGCGACACCCGCGTAGAAGACGTCGACGAGCTGCACGAAGGTCTCGTGCCCGCCGATCTCGTCGTAGAACGAGCCCGCCGAGGTGACGGACTCGCGCAGCCGCGGGGCGGCGGCGCTCACGGGGAGCGGCGCGGGCGAGGCGCCGGGGTGGGGAGCAGGATCGCTGGTCACGCCGCCATCATCCCACCCGGCGTCGTGCCCGGGGGTGCCGTCACGACGTGACGCTCACCGCTCCCGGGCACGTCACAGCCCCAGCTCGTCGAGCTGTGGCAGGGCTGCCCGCACGACGGCGCGCGCGTCGGTCGCGCTCTCGGCCGCGAGCGCGAGCTGGGCAACCTCACGGCACTGCCCGATCGTGACCGCGCCGAGCAGCGCGGCGACGTCGGGGATCGCCCGCGCGGTCATGGAAAGCGAGGACACCCCGAGCCCGACGAGCACGGCCGCGAGCACGGGGTTCGAGGCGGCCTCTCCGCACACGCCCACGGGGCGACCCTGCAGGTCCCCGCCGCGGCAGGTGGCCGCGACGAGCTGGAGCACCGCGGGCTGCCACGGGTCGGAGAGCTCGGCGAGCGACCCGAGGAGGCGGTCGGCCGCCATGGTGTACTGCGTGAGGTCGTTGGTGCCGATCGACGCGAAGTGCGCCCGCGCGAGGATGGGGCCGGACAGCAGGGCCGCGCTCGGGACCTCGATCATGACGCCTGCGGTGCCCAGTCCGTGCGCCGCGCAGCGCGCGACGAACCACTCGGTCTCCGCGACCGTCGAGACCATGGGGGCCATGACCCAGACCTCGGCCTCCTCGGCCGCGGCAGCGATCGCGATGGCCTCGAGCTGCTGCTCGAGGAGCTCGGGCCACTTCTCGGCCGTGCGCAGGCCGCGCACGCCGAGCGCGGGGTTCTCCTCGTCGTCGACCGACAGGAAGTGCAGGGGCTTGTCGGCCCCCGAGTCGAGCGTGCGGATCACGACCTTGCGGCCGGCGAACGCGTGGAAGACCGTCCGGTACGCCGCGACCTGCTCCTCGGTCGAGGGCGGCTGCTCGCGGTCGAGGAAGCAGAACTCGGAGCGGAACAGGCCCACGCCCTCGGCGCCCGCCGCCGCGGCGGGCTCGGCCCCCGCGGGGTCGCCGATGTTGGCCAGGAGCTGGACGCGGTGGCCGTCGGCCGTGCGGCCCTCGCCGGAGAACGTGCGGACCGTCGCCGCCAGCGCCCGGGCCGTGGCGACCTGCTGGTCGGTGGGGTGCACGAGCACCGTGCCCGCCGACCCGTCGACGAGGACCGTGTCGCCCGCGGTCAGGGCCTCGCTCGCGCCCGTCGCGGCGACGACCGCGGGGATGCCCATGGCGTTGGCGACGATCGCGGTGTGCGACGTGGGACCGGCGCCGTCGGTCACGATCGCGAGGACGCGGGCAGGGTCCAGGCCCGCGGTCACCGACGGGGCCAGGTCGAGCGCGACCAGGACGAACGGCTCGGGGTGGTCGGGGACGCCGGGGGCCGGCCTGCCCGAGAGCGCCGCGACGATGCGGTCGCGGACGTCCGCGATGTCGCGCGCTCGCTCGGCGAAGTACCCGCCCAGGGCCTCGAACTGCTGGGCGACGGACTCGGCGGCCTCCCACACCGCGCGCTCGGCGATCAGGTGCTCGTCGATGACGCGCCGCGCGGCGTCGGCCGCGAGCGTCGGGTCGGCGGCCATGGCGGCCGTGGCCTCGAGGACGTCGCGCGTGTCTCCCGTCGCGTTCGCCGCGGCGCGCTCGAGGTCGCCCTGGACCTGTGCCGCCGCGACCGGGATGCGGTCGGCTTCGGCCTGCAGGTCCGCGGTGGGCCGCAGACGGAGCCCGGGCGAGGGCTCCGCGAGCGGTTCGGGCAGGAAGACGACCGGTCCCACGACCTTGCCGGGGCACACCCCGATGCCGGTGATGGTCCGCTGTTCCTCGCTGGCCACGTCGTCCTCCAAGGTCTTGGTCGGGTCCGGCGATCGGCCGGTGTCCTCACCCGCAGTGTTCCCCAGCCGCGTGCGGTCCGCCAAGCGGACGGGCACGCGGTCACCTGCCGAAATCGCCCGCACGCCCGCGCCCTCCGAGCGCCGACTGAGACTAGGGTGGAGGAAAGAGGCCTGTCCGCAGTCCTTCGCACAGGCAACGGCGCCCGCAGCACAGGAGTCAGGAGTTCGTACATGAGCAAGGCACAGCAGATCCTCGAGGCGCTCGGCGGACAGCAGAACGTCGTCGACCTCGAACCCTGCATCACCCGGCTGCGCGTCGAGGTGACCAACCCGACGCTCGTGGACGAGGCCCGGCTCAAGGCCACGGGTGCGTTCGGCGTGGTGCGATCGGGACGGATCATCCAGGTGATCGTCGGCCCGGAGGCCGACAACCTCGCCGCCGAGCTCGACACCCTGCGCTGACGCGAGCAGATGCCCCGCAGCGGACAGGACGCACGGACCACGAGGCCCGGCTCGTCGCACGACGGGCCGGGCCTCGTGGTCGCCGCGCCGCTGGCGGGGACGGTCGTCGCGCTCGAGGAGGTCCCCGACCCGGTGTTCTCCCAGGAGTTCGTGGGCCCCGGGCTGGCGATCGAGCCCGGGGCGGACGCGGCCGGGGTCTCGACGGTCGTGGCGCCGGTGTCAGGGACCATCGGGTCGCTGTTCCCGCACGCGTTCGCGCTCGAGACCGCCGAGGGGCGCACGGTCCTCGTGCACCTCGGGATCGACACCGTCCGGCTCGGTGGTGAGGGGTTCCAGCTCCACGTCGAGGCGGGAGACCGCGTCGAGGTGGGCGCGACGCTCATCACCTGGGAGCCCGCCCGGGTGGCCGCGCTCGGGCTGTCCACGGTGTGCCCGGTGATCGCGCTCCAGGGCGACCCCGAGCTGCTCGCGTCCCTGGTTCCCCCCGGGACCCAGGTCTCTGCGGGCGAGCCCGTCCTGACCTGGTCCTGAGGTGACCGGCCGGCGCCCGGCCGGCGAACGGCTAGCGCTCGGCCTGCGGTGACGCCTGGACGGCGTCCTGGGGCAGGTCCGGACGCCCCGCGTCGCGGGGCGCGGTGGCGCTCGCGGGAGCCGACACCTGCGCGGGCGGCGTCCCGTGGGCTTGGACGAGCAGGTGGTCGACGGGGTCCGCCTCGACCGTCGAGGGGTCCTCGGCCCCGGCCATCGGGACGTGGGCCGCGGCGAGGCGCTCGCGGGCCGCCTTGCGCAGCGCCCGGGAGATCTCGCCCTGCATCGAGGCCTGGGTCTTGACGCTGACCTTGAGCACGAGCTCCTCGGGGCTCATGGACTCGATGCCGGACACGGCAGGCTGCTCCAGCAGGTAGGTCCCCAGGACGGGGTCCGCGGCGACCTCCTCGCCCGCCTCGCGCAGGCAGCGCTGGACCTCGTCGAGGTCCGCGAAGTAGGCGACGTGCACCTCGGCCGAGGCTCGGCCCCACTCCTGCGACTTGTTGCCCGTGCGCAGGATCTCGCCGTTGCGGATGTACCAGAGGGTGCCGTCCCCGTCGCGGACCTTGGTCACGCGCAGCGCGACCTCCTCGACGGTCCCGGCCACGACCCCGAAGTCGACCGAGTCGCCCACGCCGTACTGGTCCTCGAGCAGCATGAAGGTCCCCGAGAGGAAGTCCTTGACGAGGCTCTGGGCGCCGAACCCGAGCGCGACACCGACGATCCCCGCCGAGGCGAGGAACGGTGCGATGTTCATCCCGAGCTCGGTGAGGACCATGAGGACGATGGTCGTCCCGAACAGGATGTTGGCCGTCGAGCGCAGGACCGAGCCGATCGTCCGGGCGCGCTGTGCGCGGCGGGCGCTCGTGAGCGGGTTGGCACGCACCAGGATGGTGCCCACGGGAGACTCGGAGAGGCCCTTGAGGCCCTTCATGCCGCGGCGGTCGGTGATCGGGGTGCCGTCCGCGATGTGCTCGGTGACGTTGCCGATGATGCGTCGGACCACGGCCAGCGCGATCGAGCCGATCGCGATGATGAGGATGATCCGGAGGGGAGCGCCGAGGAACCACTCGAGCCAGACATTGGCCTGGTCCGCGATCTTGTCGGTGACGTCGTCGAGGGGGGACGGGGTCGGTGATTCCATCCCGGCAGGCTACCGGTCGCGGCAGGGAGCCCGACGGCGTCGCGCACCCCGGGTGACGAGCCTCACCAGGGGATCGGGTGAGGAGCGCGGGGGGAGTGCGCGGGGTGTGCGGAGGACGTGTGGGGGACCCGCTGTCGCGCGCTGCGAGGGCGGACGGGGGCACGGTCCGGTGGCCGGGGCGACGCCGCGCCGGGCCGAAGGTCTGCCGAGCGGGTCGCCCTCTGGCAGGATCGCCTCGTGAGCGCTCTCCAACCTGTCACGGCCGACGTGCCCGAACCGCTGGTCCAGCTGGCCGCGGTCCACGGAGTGGCGCCCGACTTCTGGGGGTTCGACGGGGAACATCGCCCCGTGAGCGCACAGACGCTCGTCGCGGTGCTCGAAGCGCTCGGGGTGCCCGCCTCGTCCCCCGAGAAGGTCGCCGTGAGCCTCGAGCACTCCGAGGACGACACGTGGCGCCAGATGCTGCCGCCCACGCTCGTCGTCCGACAGGGCGTCGGTGCACGCTTCCCCGTGCACGTCACGGACGGCTCCCAGGTCGAGGTGTGGGTCGAGCTCGAGCCCCCCGAGGCGCCGGGCTACCGGTCGACGGCCCCCGCGGTGCGCGAGCGTCGCGACCTGCCGCAGGTCGACGACTACGTCGAGCCCCGCACGGTCGACGGGCGGGCCGTGGGCCGGGCGACCTTCGCCGTCCCCGAGGACCTGCCCCTGGGGTGGCACGAGATCCACGCGACGAGCGACGGGACGCAGGCGCGCGCGACGCTCGTCGTGACGCCGCAGCGCCTCGAGCTCCCCGACCCCCTGCGCTCGGGAGGGCGCGCCTGGGGACTCATGGCGCAGCTCTACTCGGTGCGCTCGCGCGCCTCGTGGGGGGTCGGGGACCTGGCGGACCTCGCAGACCTCGCCTGGCTCGGCGCGCACCGGGCCGGTGCGGACTTCGTGCTCGTGAACCCGCTGGCCGCGGCCGAGCCACGGACCCCCATGACGCCCTCGCCCTACCTGCCCACGAGCAGGCGCTTCGTCAACCCGCTGTACATCCGCGTCGAGGACGTGCGGGAGACCGGGTACCTCACGGCGGCCGACAGGTCGCTCGTCGAGTGGGCCTTCGACCCCGTCCGTGACCTCAGCGCGGATCCCGGGCCGATCGACCGCGACGTCGCGTGGGAGGCCAAGAAGGCCGCGCTCGAGGTCGTGTTCGCCGCGCCGCGCTCGACCGCGCGCCAGGCGGCTCTCGACGCGTTCCGCAGCGAGCAGGGCAAGGGGCTCGAGGACTTCGCGACCTGGTGCGCGCTCGCGGACCACTTCGGCGACCAGGACTGGCCTCCGTACGCGCTCGACCCGTCCTCTCCCGGGGTCGCGGCGCTGCGTGAGCAGCTCGACGACCAGGTCGACTTCTACTGCTGGCTCCAGTGGGTGGCGGACGAGCAGCTCGAGGTCGCGCAGCGCACGGCACGCGAGGCCGGGATGTCGATCGGCGTCATGCACGACCTCGCGGTGGGCGTGCACCCGCACGGCGCGGACGCGTGGGCGCACCGCGACGTGCTCGCCGGCGGCGTGACCGTCGGGGCGCCACCGGACATGTACAACCAGCAGGGGCAGAACTGGTCGCAGCCGCCGTGGCATCCGCAGGCTCTCGCCCGGGCGGGCTATGCCCCGTACCGCGACCTGCTGCGCACCGTGCTGCGGCACGCGGGCGCGATCCGGGTCGACCACATCATCGGGCTGTTCCGGCTCTGGTGGATCCCGGGAGCCGCACGCGCCGACGCGGGAGCCTACGTCCGCTACGACCACGAGGCGCTCATCGGGATCCTGTGCCTCGAGGCGCAGCGTGCCGGGGCGGTCGTGATCGGCGAGGACCTCGGGGTGTTCGAGCCCTGGGTCCGCGACTACCTGACCGAGCGCGGCATCCTCGGCACGTCCGTCCTGTGGTTCGAGAAGGGGGAGGGTGGTCGCCCCCTGCCCCCCGAGGACTACCGTCGGCTCGCGCTCGCCACGATCACCACGCACGACCTTCCGCCCACCGCCGGATACCTCGCGGGAGAGCACGTGGACCTGCGCGAGCGGCTGGGCCTGCTGACCGAGCCCGCCTACGTGGTCCGACGCGAGGCGCGCGAGGAGCGGGACACGATGGTCGCGCTGCTCGTCGAGCGCGGGCTCGTCGGTGAGGACCCGTCGGAGCGAGAGCTCGTCGAGGCGCTGCACGTGCTGATCACGCAGTCTCCCGCGGTGCTCCTCGGTGTCTCGCTCGCCGACGCGGTGGGGGAGCGGCGCACCCAGAACCAGCCGGGCACCGACCAGGAGTACCCCAACTGGAAGGTGCCGCTGGGCGACCCGTCCGGCAACGTGGTGCTGCTCGAGGACCTGTTCGACAACGCTCGGCTGCTCTCGCTCGCGAAGGTCATGCGCGAGGCGCTGTCCTGATCCTGCTGCCGAGGTAGTGGTCCGTCGTCGAGGGAGAGGGTTCCGGCCCTCTCCCTCGACGCTGCCCTGCTACTACCTCGCGCACGCACGGGAACGACCGACGCCGGGGTGGAGGGAACCTTCCCCTCCACCCCGGCGTCGGTCGTCAGCGGTGGGTCAGCCTCAGACGTCCGCGGCCTGCGCCGCGAGCGCCCGCTCGACGCCTGCGAGGTTCTCGACGACCAGACGACGCAACGCGGGGGCGGCGTCGGCGTGGGAGTCGAGCCAGGCCTGCGTCGCGTCGCGCAGCTCGGCGTTCGCGAGCGGCGCGGGGTAGAGCCCCACGACGAGCGTCTCGGCGATGTGGTAGCTCCGCTCGGCCCACAGCGTGGTCAGCGAGGCGAAGTACTTCTCGACGAGCGGGGCCAGGACGGCCGGGTCGTTGACGTGCTGGAAGCCCTGCGTCGTGGCGCGCACGATCGCGTTGGGTGCCTCGTCCGAGTCCACGAGCGACGCGAACGCGGCGAGCTTGGCCGCCGTCGTCGGGGCCGTCGCGGTCGCACGGGCCGCCGACTGCTGGCCCGTGGCGGTGTGGTCCTGGGCGAGTGCGGCGTCGACCTCGGCCTGGTCCGCACGGCCCAGGAGGACGAGGCCCTCGAGGATCTCCCAGCGCAGGTCGGTGTCGATCTCGAGGCCCTCGAGCGTCACGGTCCCGTCGAGCAGCCCGCGCAGCGCGTCGGCGTGAGCCGGGGTCGAGGCGAGGTGCGCGAAGAACTTCACGAACTGGAACTGCGCGTCGGTGCCGGCCTGTGCCGACTGGGCGAGGCGCCACAGCTCGTCGCCCACGACCGCGAGCGTCGCGGCCTGCTTGCCGGGCGTCACGTACGACTTCGCGGCCAGCGCGAGCTGGTTGAGCGTCGTGCGGATCGTCGTGGACTCGGTCTCGCGGGCGATGTTGCCGAGGACCAGGCGCACGTACTCGCCCGCTGGGGTCTCGCCGTCGCGCGTCGCGTCCCAGACCGAGCCCCACACGAGCGAGCGCGCGAGCGGGTCCGTGATGTCCGCGAGGTGCTCGATCGCGACCTCGAGCGAGGACTCGTCGAGACGGATCTTGGCGTACGCCAGGTCGTCGTCGTTGAGCAGCACGAGCTGCGGACGGTCGAGGCCCGCGAGCTCGGGGACCTCGGTGCGGACGCCGTCGACGTCGATCTCGACGCGGTGCTCGCGCACGAGGTTGCCGCCGACCACGTTGTAGAAACCGATCGCGAGGCGGTGCGGGCGGATCGTCGGGTAGTCGGCCGGGGCCTCCTGGAGCACCGCGAACGACACGATGCGGTGGTGCGCGTCGAGCTCGATCTCGGGGCGCAGGGTGTTGACGCCCGCGGTCTCGAGCCACAGCTTCGACCACGAGCCGAGCTCGCGCCCGCTCGTGGCCTCGAGCTCGGTGAGCAGGTCGCTCAGCTCGGTGTTCTTGTACTCGTGCTTCTTGAAGTACTGGGCCACGCCGGCCATGAACGCGTCGATGCCGACCCAGGCGACGAGCTGCTTGAGGACCGAGCCGCCCTTGGCGTACGTGATGCCGTCGAAGTTGACCTGCACGTCCTCGAGGTCGTTGATCGTCGCGACGATCGGGTGCGTCGAGGGGAGCTGGTCCTGGCGGTACGCCCAGGACTTCTCCATGGCCGCGAACGTCGTCCAGGCCTCGTGCCACTCGGTCGCCTCGGCGGTCGCGAGCGTGGAGGCCCACTCCGCGAAGGACTCGTTGAGCCACAGGTCGTTCCACCACTTCATGGTGACCAGGTCGCCGAACCACATGTGCGCGAGCTCGTGCAGGATCGTCACGACGCGACGCTCCTTGATCGCGTCGGTCACCTTGGAGCGGAAGACGTAGGTCTCGGTGAACGTCACGGCGCCCGCGTTCTCCATGGCCCCGGCGTTGAACTCGGGCACGAAGAGCTGGTCGTACTTGGCGAACGGGTACGGGTAGTCGAACTTCTCCTCGAAGAACGCAAAGCCCTGGCGGGTCTTCTCGAAGATGTAGTCGGCGTCCAGGTGCGGCGCGAGGGACTTGCGCGCGAACACGCCGAGCGGGATCACGCGCCCGTCCGACGAGGTCAGCTCGGAGCGCTCGACCACGTAAGGGCCAGCCACGATCGCGGTGATGTAGGTCGAGATGACCTGCGTGGGCTCGAACGCCCACGTCGAGGCGTCGACCGTGGAGTCGGTCGCGTGCGTCGCGGGGACGGGCTCGGGCGTGGGGGAGTTCGACACGACCTGCCAGGCGGACGGCGCGGTGACCGTGAACTGGAACGTGGCCTTGAGGTCGGGCTGCTCGAACGCGGCGAACACGCGGCGCGAGTCGGGGACCTCGAACTGGCTGTACAGGTAGACCTCGCCGTCGACCGGGTCGACGAAGCGGTGCAGGCCCTCGCCCGAGTTGGTGTACGCGGCGTCCGCGACGACGCGGAGCTCGTTCTCGGCGGCGAGGCCCGTCAGCTGGATGCGGGAGTCCGCGAAGACCTGGGCGACGTCGAGAGCCTCACCGTTGAGGGTGATCTCGTGGACCGTCGGTGCGATCAGGTCGATGAAGGTGCTCGCCCCGGGGGTCGCGGCGAACCGCACCACCGTGGTCGAGCCGAACGTCGTGGGTCCGGTCGTGAGGTCGAGCGCGACCTCGTAGGAACGGACGGTGACGACACCAGCGCGCTCGGCGGCTTCGGCGCGGGTGAGGTTCTCTCCGGGCACAACATCTCCTCAGTACGGATCGGGCTGGCCGGTAGGCCACGACGATTCTCCCACGCGGCGACCTGCCGGTCGCGGACTTTGCGAGGACGTCCTGGCCTGCAGGAATGTGTGCGGGGTCCGTGACGTTGAGCACTCCGGGAGCGGGTCCGTCCTGCCTCCACCCGACCTTCGAACCACCGAGGAGACCTGACCACGTGACTGCTGTGACGACGTCGGACATCGCTGACGACCTGCGCGAGACCGACGCCCCCGTGCGTACCGCCGACTTCTGGTTCGACCCGCTCTGCCCCTGGGCCTGGATGACGAGCCGGTGGATGGACGAGGTCTCCAAGGTCCGCGACGTGAGCGTGCGCTGGCACGTCATGAGCCTGTCGGTCCTCAACGAGGGCCGCGAGCTGCCGGAGAAGTACCAGGACCTCATGGAGCGCGGCTGGGGCCCGGTCCGGGTCGTGATCGCGGCGCAGCAGGAGCACGGCGACGACGTCGTCAAGCCGCTCTACGACGCGATCGGCACGCGCCTGCACCCGGGCGGGCGCAGCGACTTCGACGCCGTGATCGCCGAGTCGCTCGCCGAGGTCGGCCTGCCCGCCTCGCTCGCCGAGCACGCGACGAGCGACCGCTATGACGCAGAGCTGCGCGCCTCGCACGCCGAGGGCATCTCGCGGGTGGGCGAGGACGTGGGGACGCCCGTGGTCGCTTTCGGCGACGTCGCGTTCTTCGGTCCGGTCGTCACGCCCGCGCCCAAGGGCGAGGACGCGGGGCGGCTGTGGGACGGGTGCGTCCTGGTCGCCTCGACGCCCGGCTTCTTCGAGCTCAAGCGCACGCGCACGCAGGGCCCGGTCTTCGACTGACGGGCACGCACGCCCGACGGCGCGTCCCCGGCCCGGCCGGAGGCGCGCCGTCGTCGTCCTGGACCGGCCCGACGGTCGACGGCCGACGTGGAAGGATCGCGGCATGGCCTCCTGGAAGCAGTTCGTCGACGACGCCCCCGATCTTGCCCGGCGGGTGCGCGCCCGTTTCGAGGCGACCGCGCAGCACGTCCTCGCGACCCGGACGCTCACCGGGTCGCCGCGGGTCAGCGGCACCGAGGTCGGTTTCGCCGGGGACGAGGCGTGGATCGGCTCGGCGTCGCGCTCGGGCAAGTCGATGGACCTGCGCCTCGACCCGCGGTTCGTGCTGCACTCGAACCCGGGCGACGGCACGATGACCAGCGGGGACGTGAAGATCGACGGGACCGCCCGTGGTTCCTCGGCCGACGACGCGCGCCGGTGCGGACCCGCGGGGACGGCGGAGCCGGGTGAGCCGTTCCGGCTCTTCTGGATCGACCTGTCGCGCGTCGTGCTGACGACCGTGGACGGCGAGAAGATCCGGACCGAGACCTGGCGCCCGGGAGCGGGAGTGCAGGTCGACGAGCGGGCGCGCTGACCTGGTCTCGAGGGAGCCGGTGCCTCGGGGCACCGACCTCACACGGGGTGCATAGCGGACTCATCGGACAGGGTCGCGGTTCGACCGACGCAGGATCGTCGTGCCATGCTGCGTACTTCTGCCCCGAAACTGCGGGGTCCCGTCCTCTGAGGAGCTGTGATGTCCGGCAACGCCCCCGTGCCTCCGCCGCCCCCGCACTCCGAGCCTGCCCAGCGGCCGCCGGCCTTCCAGCCGGGGGCGCAGCAGCCCGCGACGTACCCGACCCCTCCTTCGCCCGACCAGCAGGCGACGGCCTACCAGCCGGTCCAGCCCGCGCAACCGTCGTACGGCGACGGCCAGGCGACCGCGTACCAGGCGCCCGTACCTCCGGCGCAGCAGCGACCGGCCTATCAGCAGCCGCCGGCCCAGCCGGGCTACGGTCAGGACCAGCAGGCCACGGCCTACCAGCCGGCCCAGCCGGGCTACGGTCAGGACCAGCAGGCGACGGCCTACCAGCCGGCCCAGCCCGCGTACCAGCCGCCGGCCTACCAGCAGCCGCCGGCCCAGCCGGCCTACGGTCAGGACCAGCAGGCCACGGCCTACCAGCCGGCTCAGCCCGCCGCTCCCGTGGCTCAGCCCGTCCACGAGCAGCAGCCTGCGTACCAGCCGCCGCCGCCCGCGTTCGCGCCGGGCTCGGGCCAGGCCGCCCAGCAGGCGGCTGCCCAGCAGCCCGTCTACCAGGGCCAGGCCACCTATCCGCCGCAGGCCGCTCCTCAGCAGCCGGTCTACGCACCACAGCCGGCCGCGCAGCCCTACCAGCCCGCGTACGCCGAGCAGGCGCAGACGGGTGGGGGCGCGCAGCCCCCGGTGCGGCCGAGCGGCCCGGCGAAGGGCAGCGGGTCCGGCGGCGACCGCCGGCTCAGCCCGGGCTGGATCGCGTTCATCGTCGTCGACGTCATCCTCGTCGCGATCGTCATCGCCTTCGCGATCAGCCTCGCGGGCGGCGGCAAGGACGCGGAGTCGCCCGACGGTCAGGGCACGGTCGCGGAGGCCCCGGCGGCGACTCCCGACGCGCCCGCCGAGGCGGAGGACGCCCCGGTCGCGATCTCGGGCGAGACCGTCACGACACCCAGCAAGAACATCACCTGCACGATCGGTGACCAGGGCATCTCGTGCGGCATCGCGGAGCTCGCCTCGCAGCCCGCGCCGGTCGAGGGGTGCAAGGGCACCACGGGCTACATGGTGACGCTCACCGCGGACGGTGTCGACATCCCGTGCGTCCCGGCCGCGGACCAGCCGCAGAAGGCCGGCGACGACGTGGCCGTGCTCGAGTACGACCAGACCAAGACGGTCGGGACCTACACGTGCACGAGCTCCAAGACCGGCATGCGCTGCACGGACAGCGAGACCGGCAAGGGGTTCAACATGGCCAAGGCCGGGCTCTCGTCCTTCTGACGTCGTCCCGCCCGGGTGCGTGACGCACCCGGGCGAGCGACGCCGTCGGGCAGGTCGGCCTGCCCGACCGATCACCTGGCGCGCGACCGCGGACGGCCGCTGCCCCGGCCCCACGGGGACCGGAGCAGCGGGCGTCCGGGCCCGTCACCAGATGCGGACGCGCTCCTCCGGGGCGAGGTACAGCGCGTCGGACTCCGTCACGCCGTACGCCTCGTAGAACTCGTCCAGGTTGCGCACCACGCCGTTGCAGCGGAACTCGTTGGGGGAGTGCGGGTCCGTCGCGAGACGACGCACGACCTCCTCGTCCCGGCCCTTCGACTGCCACACCTGGGCCCAGCCGAGGAACACGCGCTCGATGCCCGTGAGGCCGTCGATCACCGGGGCCTCGGACAACGGGCGGCCCAGTGCGATGCGGTAGGCCTTGAGCGCGATCGACAGCCCGCCCAGGTCGCCGATGTTCTCGCCGATCGTCAGCGCGCCGTTGACGTGCGGGCCGTCAGCGGGCAGCTGGACCGGGCGGAACTCGTCGTACTGCGCGATGAGCGCCTTGGTGCGGATCTCGAACTCGGCCCGGTCCTCGGGCGTCCACCAGTCCTCGAGGCGGCCGTCGCCGTCGTACTTGGATCCCTGGTCGTCGAACCCGTGGCCGATCTCGTGACCGATCACGGCCCCGATCCCGCCGTAGTTGACCGCGTCCTCGGCCTCGGGGTCGAAGAACGGCGGCTGGAGGATCGCGGCCGGGAACACGATCTCGTTCATGCCAGGGTTGTAGTACGCGTTGACCGTCTGGGGCGTCATGAACCACTCGTCGCGGTCGAGCGGCTTGCCGATCTTGCCCAGCTCGCGGTCCTGGTCGAACGCGTTGGACCGGCGGACGTTGCCCACCAGGTCGTCGGCCTCGACCACGAGGGCCGAGTAGTCGCGCCACTTGACGGGGTACCCGATCTTGGGCGTGAAGGCCTCGAGCTTCGCGAGCGCCTTGACCTTGGTCTCCTCGGTCATCCAGTCGAGCCCCAGGATCGACTCGCGGTACGCCGCGACGAGGTAGGCGACGAGCTCCTCCATGCGGGCCTTGTGGGCCGGCGGGAAGTGCCGCTCGACGTACACGGCACCCACGGCCTCGCCCAGCGCGCCCTCGACGAGCGAGACGCCGCGCTTCCAGCGCTCGCGGACCTCCTGCGCCCCCGAGAGCGTGCGGCCGTAGAAGTCGAAGTTCGCCTCGACCAGCTCGTCCGTGAGGTACGGCGCGCGTGCCGAGACCAGGTGGTAGACGGCCCACAGCTTCCAGTCCTCGAGCGGCACCGACTGCCACAGCTCGGCGAACCCGGTCGCGAAGCCCGGCTCGCGGACCACGAGGCGGTCGAGCGACCCCTCGGGCGCACCCAGGGCCAGGACCCACGCGTGCCAGTCGAAGCCCGGCGCGGACTCGGCGAGCGCGCCCAGCGTCATGGGGTTGTAGGTGAGGTCGGCGTCGCGGTCGCGCACCACGTCCCAGTGGTGGGCCGCGAGCTGGGTCTCGAGCGCGAGCACGCGCTCGGCGGCCTCCTCGGGGGACGCGCCCCACGTGTCCACCGTGACGCCCGCGAGGGTCAGCATGCGTGCGACGTGGGGGACGTACTTGGCACGCACGTCCGCGTACTGGTCCTCGCGGTAGTACGCCTCGTCGGGCAGACCCAGGCCGCCCTGGTAGAGGTACGCGACGTACTTCTCGGGGTCCTTGGCGTCGTTGTCGACCCAGAACCCGAACGCGCCGGCACCGCCCGTGCGCTGGAGCGCGCCGAGCGCGCCCGTCAGCTCGGCCTGGGTCGTCGCGGCCGCGAGCAGCGCGAGGTCCGGGGCGAGCGGGGTGACGCCGCGCGCCTCGATCGTGCCGGTGTCCATGAAGCTCGCGAAGAGCGCGCCGATCTGGGCCTGGACGCCCGTGGCGTCACCGGCCTCGACCGCGGCCGCGGCGTCCTTGATGATCTCGCGGACGTGCTCCTCGGCCTGGTCGTGCAGCGCGCGGAACGAGCCGTCCATCGAGCGGTCGGCGGGGATCTCGTGGGACTCGATCCACCTGCCGTTGACGTGCCGGTACAGGTCGTCCTGCGGGCGGACGGCCGGGTCGATCGCGGACAGGTCGATACCGGAGGTCGGGGCGCCGGTGGTGCCCGCCGTCTGGCCCTCGACGTGTGGTGAGGTCTGTGTCATGCGTCTCAGGTTATGCGAGCGCGAACGCATCCGGGGGCAGGATCGGGGATGATGGGGGCCATGCGCGTTCACATTGCAGCGGACCACGCGGGGTACGAGCTCAAGGCTCACCTCGTCACGCACCTCAAGAGCTCGGGCCACGACGTCGTGGACCACGGCGCCCACGAGTACGACGCCCTCGACGACTACCCGTCGTTCTGCATCGCGGCCGGCGAGGCCGTCGTCGCGGAGCCCGGGAGCCTCGGCGTCGTGATCGGCGGCTCGGGCAACGGCGAGCAGATCGCCGCCAACAAGGTCGACGGCGTGCGCGCCGCCCTGGCCTGGAACCTCGACACCGCGAAGCTGGCCCGCCAGCACAACGACGCCAACGTCATCTCGGTCGGCGGGCGCCAGCACACGGTCGAGGAGGCCGCGTCGTTCATCGACGCGTTCCTCGCCGAGCCGTTCAGCGGTGACGCACGCCACCAGCGTCGCATCGACCAGCTGGCCGCGTACGAGGCCTCGCGCCACCAGGCGTGAGGTCGGGCCTGACCACGCTCCGCGTGCGGGTCGGCGGGGTGCCCCGTGCCTGAGGGGCACACCGTCCACCGCCTCGCGCGGACGTTCGCCGAGCTCTTCGCGGGGCAGGTCCTGGCCGTCTCGAGCCCGCAGGGGCGCTTCACGGCCGGGGCCGCGCTGCTCGACGGGTCCCGCCTGGTCGCCTCGCGGGCCTGGGGCAAGCAGCTCTTCCTGGGCTTCGCCGACGCTTCGGCGCGCCCGGAGCCGGGCGGTGCGCCCAGCGTCCCGCCCGACGACGACCTGCGCTGGCTCCGCGTCCACCTGGGGCTCTACGGGGCCTGGACGTTCGCGGGCGACGGGAGCTCCGCCGTCGTGCACGCGATCGGTGCGCCCCGCAAGCGCATCGGCGAGCGCGACTCGATCCCCGCCGGGCCCCTCGAGCCCCTCGCCCCGCAGGGCGAGGAAGCGTGGACGCCTCCTGCGCCGCGCGGGGCCGTGCGCGTGCGGCTGGTCGGGGCCCACGCGGTCGCGGACCTGACCGGACCCACGGCGTGCGAAGTGGTGTCCGCGGACGAGGTGCGCGCGGTCGAGGCGCGCCTGGGGCCGGACCCGATCCGCGACGACCCCGCTCCGGCCGGCGGCCCCGACCGCTTCGTGGCGGCCGTGCGCCGCTCGCGCACGAGCGTCGGGCAGCTCCTCATGAACCAGGACGTCATCGCGGGAGTGGGCAACATCTACCGCGCCGAGGTGCTCTTCCGTGCGGGCCTGGACCCGCTCACGGCGGGCAGGGACGTGCCCGCGGAGACGCTGCGGGGTGTCTGGGACGACCTGGTCGTCCTCATGCGCGACGGCGCGGCGACGGGCGCGATCGTCACCACGCGCCCGCAGGACCGCCTGCCCGACGACGGCGCGCACCCGGGAGCGCCCGCTCGCACCGGGACGGTGCGGCAGAACACCGACGGCTCGGCGGGCTCGGTGCCCGCTGACCAGGCGTTCTACGTCTACCACCGCGACGGCCTGCCGTGCCGCGTGTGCGGGACGCCCGTGCTCATGAAGGAGCTCGCGGCGCGCAAGCTCTACTGGTGCCCGACGTGCCAGCGGTGACGGAGGACGAGGCCGACCGACCGTCGAGTGCATGATCGTGCTGCGACACGCCCGGTGAGTCGCAGCCGAATCACGCACTCGACGCGGGTCGCGGTCAGAACACCCAGCTCGACACGGGCGCCACGGGCCACCCGAACGCTGCGCTCGCTGCTGCCAGGGCACCGGGCCGGTGCTCGGTGACGAGCCCGGCTGTCGCGAGCGAGACGAGCGAGACGCCGCCCAGGAACGCCGAGCCCAGCTCGCGCACGTCGAGCGAGACGTCGGCGGGGTCGTCGGTGCGCTCGCACGTCGCCTCGCCGAACGCCGTGGCGCGCAGTCGCCAGTGGCCCGCGTTGCCCGGGACCCGCTCGTCGCTCACGTGCAGGACGACGTCGACGTCCCCCGCGTACCGCCGTCCGGCGAGGGCCACGGGGACGTCGAGCACACGGACCCACAGGTTGTCGGCCACCCGCCCCGCGGCTGCCCGCGGGTTGACCAGGAGGTGGGTGATGGCGTCGTCGACCGGGATCATGAACGGCTCGATCTCGCTCGTGAGGTCGAGGTCCGTCAGGACGCCCCACAGTGCTCGGGCGGCAGCCGCGTCGAGCGCGACGACCTCACCCGTGCTGACGGTGCCGCGCGGACCCGTGGTCTCCCACGCGAGCTTGCGGCGGAAGGTCGCGTAGCCGCGTGGCTCCCCGTCGCGCTCGACCACGACGATGCGCTCGGACTCGCGGCCACGGCGGAACACGGCCGGGTCCGACCACCAGGACTCCTGCAGCTCGGGCGTCTCGCGCGTGACCCAGCCTGGCCGGTTGATCCCCGTGCCGTGACCGCCCGGGTCGGCTCCGGCCGCGCGGTGCAGGGTGTCGACGAGCTCTCCGTGCCGGGCGCGGTCGGCCTTCTCGATGCGGACCGTGTGCTCGTCGGCGCCCGGGACGTCGCGCAGGGCTGCGCCCCGGGGGATGGTCAGGCGCAGGTCCTGCGCGGCCTGGCCGTAGCCGAACCGCCCGTAGATCGGGGCCTCGGCAGCGAAGAGCGCCGAGACGGGCTCGCCCGCGGCCCGGGCCTCCTCGAAGTGGAGGTCGATCATGGCGCTGAGGATGCCCCGGCGCCGGTGCTGCGGGTGCACGCCCACCCAGGTCAGGCCGCTCACGGGCAGCGTCCCGCCCGGCACGGGGAACTGGGAGAACGGGTACGAGGAATGCATGGCCGCGAGCTCGCTCACGGTCGGGACGGCGCCGTCGAGCGGGACGGCGTCGGCGTCCTGGTGCTCGCTCACCACGCCGAACGTCCGCGACCAGGTCAGGGGCAGCGGGAGCCCGACCTGCTCGTCGAGGTCGACCTCGGACGGGAAAGCCCACGTGTCCACGTCGAGGAGGGCGCGCTTGTCGGCCTCGGTGAGCGGGGCGAAGCGGTAGCCGGCGGGCAGGGGGCGTGGGGAGGGGGCGGTCATGCCCTCATCATCACGGTGCGGCGGGGGAGCGTGCCCGGGGAAATGTCGGGGGAGTCGTCAGGGGAGCGACAGGGGGCGGGGTGCGAGTCGGCGTCGTCGAGACGGGGGTCGAGAAGTGGGGGGGTGGGGGGGCCAGGGGGCGCGGCGGGGGCCGCCCGACCCAACACCGCGGCCGGGGGGGGGGCCCCGGACGGCGCCAGCGCCCCCCAGAAAAACACCGCG
>NZ_JBHXCQ010000003.1:0-654 GCF_042726295.1 Oerskovia sp. NPDC060338 | reverse complement strand
GCTGTGGCCCCTGATCGGGCCGGATCAGGGGCCACAGCTCACTTCTCGACGGGCGGTGGCCGGTCCGCGTCATGCGCACGGCCGCCAGATCTGAGCCTCGCGGGTACGCTCGCCCGGTGGACCACGAGACCGACCTCGCCGACGCCCGCCAGGAGTACGCGGACGCGGTGCTCGCGCTCGTCGCGGCGATCCCGGCCGGGCGGGCCATGACCTACGGGCTCGTCGCGGAGATCGTCGCGGAGTCGCTCGGCCGGGGCGGACCGCGCCAGGTGGGCCAGGTGCTCGCGCGCTCCGACGGCGACGGGCCCGGTGACGCGGAGCTGCCGTGGTGGCGCGTGGTCAACGCCGCGGGATCCCCGCCGGCCCATCACCTGACGACCGCGCTCACGAACCTGCGGGCCGAGGGATGTCCTCTGCGGCCGGGCGGCGAGCGCGTCGACCTGCGCAAGGCGGTCTGGTTCCCGGAACAGCCCCCTGCTTCCCGGGCGGATTCCAGCGGTGGTCGCAACACGTTCGGCGTTGATGGTACGGGCCCGGCCGCTCTAGCGGCCGGGCCCGTACTGTTCACAGGAGTGATGCGATGTGGGCGAGGGTGCCGGACTCGATGAGGATGAACAGGCCGAGACCTATGAAGACCACGGGCACGAGCCAGTG